>JAAEPH010000214.1 GCA_024232855.1 Gammaproteobacteria bacterium | reverse complement strand
CATTGCGAGCGCAGCGAAGCAATCTCATGAAGTTTGGCATATCGTTTGGAGATTGCCGCGTCGCTGCGCGACTCGCAATGACGGGAAGGTGCCGATTGCAGCATCCAATCGAATTTTTCCAGGCGTCTGCTTTGTGCCGTTTTTTGCCTATTTACTCCTGATTGGAAATGGCTGCTCTTGAGTGCTTCAGAATGTCATGAGGATCAGCAGGTCTGGATCCCCAGGACTTTAATCATCAGCGGGATCCCAGGCGACAGGGCCACTTCGGAGATGATCGCAGAGTCTCGAAATGATCGACTCGGTGTCGATGCTCGAGGTTGTCGCATCCTGTAGATGTAGCTTCGGATCGATTTTATCGACTCCGTCGAAGATCCAGCGGCCAGCACCTTCTTCTTGCACATTTAACTGATCACATAGATCCGCGAGGTCTACTCGCCCCGGAATCGAGCGACTCACGAATTGAAGCCACGATTCATAGCGGTACTGCATTTCCAGACGCTGACCCTGTACCAGTACGAGTCGGTTGCAGGTGGTGCGGTTGCAGATCGCGAATGGATGGCAGGCCGTGCTGACCGGGTTGGCAAATCGATGCGTGCGTTCACTCGGGAGATCATCGGGGATTCGCACGACCGCAAGATCGACGTCTGCCCTCTCTTCGATCTCGATCGTTCCATTCTCCAGATATGCCTCACTACGTGATAGATGGGCGTCCTCGTCCTCCCAGTGCTTTCGGTAATCGTCGGTGCGCTCCAGGATATCCGCAAGCGCGGGCAGGAGTTCCTGATACAACCGCGCCGTCATGTCGGCGTAGGGGCTTTGAAAGATATCGGCTGCCAGAGGCGATACGGCGGGATCGGAAAAGGCAGAGAGTACGAAGACGACTCGGGCAGCTGCTCGGTCGGTATAAGTACCAAAATCTCCTGCCGTCCCGACACCGATCAGGAGTTCTCGATTCCGTTCGGCGAACCGTGGATCGAGGAGAGTGAAGAGGCCCGCCAACCCATCCTCATCGAAATGATTGTTGGAGATGACATCGACGTTGCGGTGGAACCTCGGCGTATCGAGATAAGCAAATGCGATTTCCGCCGAGGTGTCTCGCTTGAGTTCCGCGGGGGTTCCGGATTTGGGCCAATGGGACAGGGTCAATACGGTGAAATCATTCGGGGCACCATCGACGATGATATTCGGCCGCTCGCCGAGAGCCTCGTAGGGAACGAATTCGAAGGGGGAAGGGTCGGATGTTGTCATTGCTCACATTCCTTGGTTGTCGAATACAATAGATATTAATACTCGATTTTTATTATTCCACCAAGTGAAGAAAGAGATTCTCGACGTCATCCGGCCGTCTTCCGGCAGGGCTTCAGCCATTGCCAGGGCCGAATAGCCGGTGAAAGCTCCTACCTCAACCACACGTCTGGCGGCTGAAATTTTTCTTAGCAACTGGAGCAGCTTACCCTCGACCTTGCCGATGCTCCAGCGCTATCGGCCGGTAATTTTTTCAGTTTCTGCCAACGGTTCTTCCAGCAGGGTCGAGACATCATCGGTGTGGGTATCAATATAGTCTTCTACTATTCTGGCCGGTTCAGCATCCATATTCCGCTCCCTGCAAAAAAAGCAGCTTACGAATGGTCGCGGCAGGGATGCCGGTCACCCGGCACCCCGCGCGCGGTGCTTTACGACTGCAGGTAAAGGGGCTAACGATTCTCGCGATTATCGATGAGGTTGTCGACCACGCCGGGATCCGCCAGGGTCGAGGTATCGCCGAGGGCGTCGACTTCATTGGCGGCGACCTTGCGCAGGATTCGCCGCATGATTTTACCGGAACGGGTTTTCGGTAGTCCCGGGGCCCATTGAATGATATTGACCTTCGCGATCGGCCCGATCTCGGAGCGCACCATGGCGACCAGTTCCTTTTTGAGCTCGTCGCTACCCTCTTCACCCGCCATCAGCGTCACGTAGGCATAGATGCCCTGCCCGGTGATGTCGTGCGGATAACCGACTACCGCCGCTTCGGCAACCTTCGGATGCTTGACCAGGGCCGACTCGATTTCGGCGGTGCCGAGGCGATGGCCGGAGACATTCAATACATCGTCGACGCGACCGGTAATCCAGTAGTATCCGTCTTCGTCGCGACGCGCGCCGTCACCGGTAAAGTAATAGCCCTTGAACAGGGCAAAGTAGGTTTCATAGAAACGCTTGTGGTCGCCATAGAGCGTACGCATCATCGAAGGCCATGGCGCACGCATGGCGAGGTTACCCTCGGCCGGATTACCCTCGACTTCATTGCCCTGGTCGTCCAGCAGTACCGGTTGTGCACCGAAAAACGGGAAGGTCGCCGAGCCCGGCTTGGTGGCCGTCGCACCCGGCAGGGGTGTCATCATATGGGCCCCGGTTTCGGTCTGCCACCAGGTATCGACGATCGGGCAACGCCCGTTACCGACGACATTGTGATACCACAGCCAGGCTTCGGGATTGATCGGCTCACCGACCGTACCGAGCAGGCGCAAGGATTTGCGCGAGGTTCTTGTTACCGGCTCGTCGCCAGCGGCCATGAGGGCTCGAATCGCGGTCGGCGCCGTATAAAAGATGGAGACGTCGTGCTTGTCGCAGACTTGCCAGAAGCGCGAAATATCAGGGTAAGTCGGTATTCCCTCGAACATCAACGTGGTGGCGCCGTTGGCAAGCGGGCCATAGACGATATAGGTATGCCCGGTTACCCAACCGACATCGGCGGTACACCAGTAGACTTCACCATCCCTGTAATCGAATACCAGCTTATGGGTCATGGCCGCCTGTAACAGGTAACCGCCGGTGGTATGCAGCACGCCCTTCGGTTTTCCGGTCGACCCCGAGGTATAGAGGATGAACAGCGGATCTTCGGCAGCCATCATTTCGGGTTCGCAATCCGATGAAGCCGACGCCATGGCTTCGTGATACCAGACATCGCGTCCCGCGGTCCATTCCACCGGATCGCCGCCGCGCTTGACGACGATAACGCTTTTTACGCCCGGACATTCGCTGACTGCCTTATCCGCGTTTGCCTTCAAAGGTACGCGTTTGCCTCCACGAACCGACTGATCGGCGGTGATCACCACCTGGCAATCCGAATCCTGGATACGATCGCGCAAGGCATCGGGGGAAAAGCCGCCAAAAACAATCGAATGCATCGCACCGATACGGGTACAGGCCAGCATTGCCACCGCGGCCTCGGGGATCATGGGCATGTAGATCGAAACCCGGTCGCCCTTGTTGACCCCCTGCGCTTTCAGCACATTGGAAAACTTGCACACTTCCTCGTGCAACTCGCCATAGGTGATTTTACGATCTTCGCCGGGATCATCGGCCTCCCAGATAATCGCAACCTGATCGGCGCGGGTCTCGAGGTGTCGATCCAGGCAGTTATAGGCAACGTTGAGTTCGGCGCCGTCAAACCATTTGATATGCAGGTCCTGCTCGTCGAAGCTCCAGTCGCATACCGAATTCCAGGGTTTGAACCAGGACAGGTAGTTCTCCGCCTGCTCTGACCAGAATCCCTCGGGATCCTCGACCGATTGCTGATACATTTCATCGTATTGCGCTGCGGTGATATTCGCTTGTGCGACAAATTCCTCCGGAGCGGGATAGGTTTTGTTTTCTGACATGGCGCCTTCCTCGGGATTCGGTTATCAATAATTTATTAGCCCGGAAAATTCATAAATATGCACAATCTCGCTTGTCTATTGATTCCACAAGAAATATATCCTCAGTCGCTCGTAATCACCGATACGAGACTTCTTCGGATATTTCCTTGTGAAATCAATATACTGCGCGATTT
>JAAEPH010000213.1 GCA_024232855.1 Gammaproteobacteria bacterium | reverse complement strand
CTGGTAGTAAGCACGCTGGCGGTCGAACACAAACTCAATGACTTCGGTAATGACGGCATGCGCATCGATCTGATTAAAGAAGCCATCCGCCGCGACCTGACACAGATCAGCCAGATCGAAGGGCAACTTATTTTCCACGAGGATGCGCAGCACACCCAGAGCCGCACGGCGCAATGCAAACGGGTCCTTATCGCCCCCCGGTTTTTCGCCAATGGCGAAAATACCCACCAGCCTATCGAGTCGATCAGCTAACGCGATTGCTTGTGCAATGGCGCCTTGTGGCGGTTGGTCACCCGCATGACGAGGCCGGGAATGCTGCTCGATGGCGGTACATTCCACCTCATCTTCCTGTTGGTGCTGCGCGTAGTAGCGCCCCATCACCCCTTGCAAGCGGGGAAACTCACCGACCATATCGCTCATCAAGTCGGCCTTGCAAAGATCCGCGGCGCGGCGCACCAGCTCCTGATCTCCGGCAGACTGACCCGTGCCATCTTCGGCCAGACGGACGATCCGGTTGGTCTTGTCCGCCAGGCTGCCAACCCTGTCCTGGAACACCACGCTGTCGAGCCGGATACGCCTCAGATCCAATCCCAGTTTGCAGTCCTTATCGAAGAAAAACCGGGCATCGGGAAAGCGGGGACGTATCTCGTGCTCATTGCGGCGGACCACGTGTTCGGGATTAAGGCTTTCAATATTGGCGATTGCGATAAAGTGCGGCAGTAATGCACCAGCGCTATCGAACAGCGCGAAATACCTCTGGTTTTCCTGCATTGTCATCACTAACACTTCTGCCGGCAATTCGAGAAAACCCGTATCGAATT
>JAAEPH010000212.1 GCA_024232855.1 Gammaproteobacteria bacterium | reverse complement strand
TTTTCCGGGTTAGATAGCGTAATGAAAAAAAGCGGGCGGCGTCCCGCTGGTCACCTTATTGGTGATAAGCACTTTTTTCATATAGCTAAATGAATCAATCGCTCGCCTAAAGCGCCTACTTTTGGTGTGCAGACTTTCGTGATCCTACTGCGTTTTCTAGGTTTATCCCTCCGCGCGCACAGCGTCCCTGCGCCTCTGCGAGAACCTCCAGGGAAAACATCCGCAGGCTAGCAGTGCCTTTCTACCGCGTAGTCGGCTAGAAACATCATCGCCTGCCGGTACTCGCTGTCATCGAGTGCGGCGATGGCGTTTTTAGCTGCGCTGGCTTCTGTCTGCGCCTGCTCGATCGTGTATTGCAGCGCACCGGTGTCGTTAATCACCCGGTTGATATTGTCGAAGCGCTCGATTCTGCCGCTTTCGATGGCGTCCCGAATCAGTTTCTTCTGGCTTGCGTTGCCGACCTCCATGGCGCGAATCAGGGGTAAGGTCGGCTTGCCCTCGGCGAGATCGTCGCCCACGTTTTTACCCAGTTCCTCGCTTTGCGCCGAATAGTCGAGCGCATCGTCGATCAGCTGGAAAGCGATGCCGAGATGTCTGCCGTAGGCCTTTAAGGCCTGTTCCTGCTCGCTGCCGGCCTTGCCGAGCAGCGCGCCTATGTGGGCCGCTGCCTCAAACAGGCAGGCGGTCTTGGCGTAGATCACCTCTTGATATTTTTGTTCGCTGGTATTGGGGTCGCGAATATTGAGCAGCTGCAGCACTTCACCCTGAGCAATGGTATTAGTGGTGTTGGCGAGCAGGTCCATGATTGTCATGGAGCGCGCCTTGATCATCATCTGAAACGCGCGCGAGTAGAGGTAGTCGCCCACCAGCACAGCGGCCTCGTTGCCCCAGATCGTACTCGCGGTTTGCTTGCCACGGCGCATATCCGAATCGTCGACGACATCGTCGTGCAGCAGGGTTGCGGTATGAATGAACTCGACCACGGCGGCCAGCAGCGCATCGTCTTCACCCTCGTGGCCGCAGGCCCTGGCGGTGAGAATCACCAGCATCGGACGCAGGCGTTTGCCGCCGCTGAGAATGATGTGCTGGCTGAGCTGGTTGATCAGCACCACCTCCGATGCCAGGTGATCGCTGATGACCTGGTTCACGCGCAGCATATCGCTGTCGGTCAGCTTCTTCAGGTCCTGCAGACTATAGGGACGATTCATGCTTGCGGCGGCTTCGAGCATATTGCGAAGTATCGCAAAGACACAAGCGTTAGCGAAGTCTTAATTTATAAGGATTGATAATAATTAATCAGAATTTCCGCTACCTCGGGGCGTGAAAACTCCTTCGGCGGAGGGATTCCCTGGCTCAGCATTTCGCGTACCCGGGTCCCCGACAGCAGTACGAAATCCTCTTTGCTGTGATTGGGCGCCTCGTTCATCATCACCACGCGATCCAGCTTTTTCGACCAGGCGGTGTGATCGGCGCGAAAGATTTCGATATCGAGCGCACCCGCGGGTACTTCGTCGTCGAAAATAGTCTGGGCATCGAAGGCCCCGTAGTAATCACCCACTCCGGCGTGATCGCGGCCGATGATAAAATGGCTGGCGCCCATGTTCTGGCGGAAATAGGCGTGTAGCACGGCTTCGCGCGGGCCGGCGTAGAGCATGTCAAACCCGTAACCGGTAACGATTGCGCTGTTTTCGGGGAAGTACAGGCGCACCATGGTGCGGATGGCGTCATCGCGCACGTCGGCGGGTATGTCACCCGGCTTGAGTTTACCCAGCAGCATGTGAATGACGAGCCCGTCGCAGTTCAGTCCCTGCATCGCCATGTGACAGAGTTCTTCGTGCGCGAGGTGCATCGGGTTGCGCGTTTGAAACGCAACCACGCGCTGCCAGTCGCGCGCTTCGATCTCGGTGCGAATCTGCACCGCGGTTCTGAATGTGTCGGGAAAATCGGTTTCGAAATAACTGAAGTTGAGTACCTGGATAGGACCGCTGACGGCCTCGCGCCCGTGGCTGTTGAACGCCGCCACCCCGGGATGTTCCATGTCGCTGGTGCGATAGACCCTTTCGGTCATCAGCGCCATCTCTTCCTCGCTGACCGATTCGATAGCGTCAACCTGCTGGATCGCGATGATCGGGTAGCCCTCGACGTTAGGGTCGCGCAAGGCGATACGACGCGCGCCCTCGATGGCGCTGGTCGACTCCACCAGGTTCATGATCGGCACCGGGAAGAAGCGACCATCGACGGTGCGCATGTCGCGCGCAACGCTGAGTGCGTCCTGCAAGTTCATATAGCCTCGCAGCGGTGTGAAATAGCCGCCGCCGAGCATGACCGCGTTGGCGGCCGCGGCTGAACTGATTTCGATGGATGGCAGGTCGCGCGCTTCCTCGATCAGGCGGTTGCGCTCACTATCATCATAAACGTACAGGGGTTGCAGGCTGTCGGCGCCAACGGGTCTAGTCATGTTGTCGGTTTCCCTTTGATTTGAGGCGAATGTAACGATTAGGCGCGAAGTTCGCAATCGAATCTGGTTGTGGGTGCATTCAGAGGGTTTATCTGCTCGCTCCAGCTCGCGCGATTCTATAGGCGGAGTTACCACTCAGCTACAGTTTTTTAACGCATTCGAGAGAATTTGCAGGCGCTCGATAATGCCCGTTTCGGCTCCATCGGCCGCGACGGGTGGTGTCAGCTGGAGGACCTGCAGTCGATACTTCCGCGCGAGTTCCAGCGCCAGCGGCGAAGGCGTGGATTCCAGTGTCAGCAGGCAGCTTGCGGGATACTGGCGCAGCAATTCTTCGAGCCGACTCAATTCCCTGAGCCCGCCGTGACCGTCGTGTTGATCGTGGATGGCCGCAAGCGCCGGATAGCCCAGCGCGGCTTCGAAATGAGTGGTGAAAGCGTGATCGGTAATGAACCTGGGTTGGTGATCCCGCAGCCAGGCTTCGGTTGCGGCGCGCCAGCCGGCGACTCCGGCCGACAGTCGTCTGGCATTGTCACGATAGTGAGCCTGGTTTTCAGGATCGAGCCGCGCCAGCCGCAGGGCAATGATATCGATACTCTGCCGCAGGAGTATGGGCGAGTACCAGATGTGGCCATCCCCGCTGTCGATGCCGAGTGCCGGCAGCATTTCAAGCTGGTTCGCGGCGTCCGGCAGTATCTCCGCAATGCGACTGAAGCCGGCTTCGAAATGCCGGTCGATCCAGATGACCAGGTCGGCTTCCTGCAGGCGGCGCATGTGCGAAGGGCGGAAGGCGAAATGATGCGCGGAAGCCTGCCCGGTGATGATCAGCTCCGGGCTGGCGACACCCGCCATGAGCGCAGCGGTAATTTCATGCAGTGGCGCGATCGAGGTCACCACGCGCGGCGCGGCCAGAGCGGTCACGCTTTGCAGGCAAAGCAGGGAAAGGAATAAGGCGGTTCGCAAAATCGGAATGTGGCAAGAGTTAAGTTACGTTATAATATAACACTATGTCGCCAAAAACCGAGACTTCCGCTATCGCTTTTCGCAAGCACGACCATCGCCGCTGTCAACGCCAGTTGCTGTCCGAGGCGCGGCAGCTGTGCGAGGCGCGCAAACTGCGCCTGACTTCGCGGCGCCGGCAGGTGCTCGAGATACTGTTGGCAAGCCATCAGCCACTCGGGGCCTACGATATTCTCGCCGAGTTGAATCGTGTCGACAGCGCCGAACGGATTGCTCCTGCGATCGTCTATCGCGCGCTCGAATTTTTAATGGCGGAAGGATTGATACATCGTATCGAAAGCCGCAATGCATTTATCAGCTGCATCCACCCTGGGCATCATTCTGCCGCGCAGTTCCTGATTTGCCGGGACTGCGAGCAGGTTGCCGAGTTCGAAAATATCGATCCCGGGTTGCTGAGCGCCGCCGACAATCTCGGATTCGCGGTCGACCACTCGGTTGTCGAGATTACCGGTGTCTGCGCGGAGTGTCAGAAGCATGGCGATTGAATTGCTGCTGCGCGCGCGCGACATCAGTTATTCGCGGGGAAAGCGACTGATACTCGATCGCATCAGCTTCGAATTGCGGCGTGCCCAGATCACGACCATTATCGGTCCGAACGGTGCCGGTAAATCGACCCTGACCAATATCGTCAATGGCCTCATCGGCAATTACTCCGGTGCAATAGAACGCGGCCCCGACCTGCGTATCGGTTACCTGCCACAAAAGGTTTACGTCAATAGGTTGATGCCGCTCAGCGTGGAACGCATGCTGCGGCTGACGCGCGTTTCCAGTGATGCGGAAATCGAACAGGCGCTGGCGCAATCCGAGGTTGGCTATCTGCAGCAGCGCCAGGTGCATTCGCTGTCCGAAGGCGAATTGAAGCGCGTGCTGCTGGCGCGCACCACGCTTGGCAATCCAGACCTGATCGTGCTCGACGAACCCACGGCCGGGGTCGATGTCAGCGGCGAAGTCCGCATGTACCAGTTGATCGGTGAATTGCGCGATCAGCTGCAATGCGCGGTGTTGCTGGTGTCGCATGATCTGCACCTGGTGATGTCGCAAACCGACCAGGTGCTGTGCCTGAACCAGCACCTGTGCTGTTCTGGGCTGCCCGAATCGGTCAGCCGGCACCCGGAGTACCTGGCGTTGTTCGGGCCGCAGGTTTCCGATTCGATCGCGGTTTACGCGCATCATCACGATCACGTGCATGACATCTCGGGCGAAGCCGGGGCACATCATCATGACTGAATGGCTGGATGACTTCCTCTGGCGCGCCGTGATCGCCGGCCTGATCATGGTCGCCATCGCCGCGCCAATGGGATGCCTGATGGTGTGGCAACGACTGGCATTCCTGGGCGATACCCTCGGTCACGCCGCGGTCATGGGCGTCGGTCTCGGCCTGATGCTGCAGCTGAAACCGATCTTCGGAGTGCTCGCGGTGGCGCTGGTCATCGTGTTTTCGCTGTCCCGGGTCAGCAGTTTCAACAACGCGCTATCGGAGACGACCCTGGCGATCATTTCGCATACCGGGCTGGCCGGCGGCATTATCCTGGTTAGCCTGTTACCCTCGCCCACGGTCAATCTCGAAGCAATCCTGTTTGGCGACCTGCTCGCGACCACGAAAGGTGACCTGCTGAGCCTGCTGCTGACGACGGTCCTGTTGCTGTTGCTGCTCCGGCATCACTGGCGCGCCTTTGTCGCGGTCTCGGTAAGCCGTGAAATCGCCCAGGCGGAAGGCATTGAGGTGCGCAGGGTACAGTTCCTGATGTACATCATGATCGCCCTGCTGGTCGCGGTGATGATGAAGGTGATGGGTGTATTGCTGATTGCCGCGATGCTGGTGATTCCGACCACCAGCGCCCGCGTTTTCAGCCGCAGCCCGGAGCAAATGGTGTGCATCAGCGGGCTCTACGGACTGGCTGCGCTCGGCGGCGGTATCACCAGTTCATTTCACTTCGACTGGCAGACCGGCCCGGCCATCGTCATCAGCGCCACGGTCCTGTTGCTGCTGACGCTGGTGGTGACACGGGTTGTAAAGCCGGATCTGGATTAAAATGATTGCCGACAGGTTCGACCTTCGCTTCGGGCATTCTCTGGCCCCGGTCGGGAAAATGCAAAAGGGCCCCCGATGGAGGGATGCCACGGACGCACCCGGATAGCCCCTTTGGCGGTTTGTTTCGGGGTCGAAAATATTATCCTAAAATCCTCAGTTGAATCTACTGCGGTCGTCTACTGCACTGAATCTCATGCATTTTTTCATTATTTTAAGCTCACCCGTAGAGTGACTACGCGATTGCTTAAAATAACGAAAGAAATACCTGATATTCAGCACATT
>JAAEPH010000211.1 GCA_024232855.1 Gammaproteobacteria bacterium | reverse complement strand
TTTGATCCGGTCCAACATCGTACCCAAAGCGCTTCGCGGGGCAGGCTCTCCGGTGCGAGTTGCCTTTGCGGGCTACGTACTTCCGTCAGAACTAGGCGTCCCCGTCCTTCCCCTTGTTCATGGCTTTCCCATGATCCGAGTACTATGCCTGATAAGACACCCCGGTGGCATGCGGCAGTGATCTGCCTGCCCTGTATCAGAATTCCACATTAAACGCTTAGACTGCCGCATAGCTCTGTGTCCGGGTTTCCCCTTCTGTGCCTCAGTATCAGTATGTCTTACCTTCATGTTTCCTCCTGTTGGGAGCCAGTCGGGCCTTCCCGAGTTCTACGTCTCATCTCTTCCTGCATGCCACGGCCTGTCGACTCCGGCGGATCTCCACACCCTTGCCAATTCGGGTGCTTCTGTGTTGCCTTCGGTGGACCATTAGGAACGAGACTTGGTCCAACATGTTAGCTTGGTCCGACCCGGGAACGAACTCTCCGCTGAACAACGAGATCAGGAAAGTCTGACCGGGTGAAGACCAGAAGGTCATCAGGAATCCGAACAGTAGTAGCTGCCATTCGGATCGAATCAGCTTTAACACGAGTTTGTGGGCTTTTCAGGCACGATCAGTGCGTCGACGGCAAGCGCTTGCTGTGAGTTGACGAGTATCGGGTTGATATCGATCTCGGCAATACTGTCGCGGAACTCGTAAGCAATAGCCGACAGGCTGACGATCGCATCGATCAGTGCCTGCCGGTTTACCGCAGGTTTGCCACGAACCCCCATTAAAAGTCGATTCGCCTTTAGCGAACTCAGTATTTCGTCGGCCTGACGCGGGCTGACCGGGCACATCGCTACCGCCCGGTCGGACAACAGTTCGACCAGGATTCCCCCCGCTGCAACCATGATGATCGGGCCGAATTGCCTGTCATTAACTGTGCCCAGTGCGATCTCGGTTCCGTCGTCAACCATCTGCGAGACCAATGCGGTCGGCCCCAGACGCGTACATAGATCCCGGTAGTGATCGCGTAAATCCGCTTCTGATCTAATATTTACGAAGACGCCGTTGAGGTCGCTCTTGTGATTGATACCGGGTTCGGCGGTCTTAAGCACCAATGGATAACCAATCTTCGTGGCAGCTATTAATAGTTGCGCTTCGTTTGAGACAGTGTCGTGGCTGACAACCGGTAGGGCAAAATCGGCCAGCATGGTAAGCGCTTCAATTTCACCGAGTGATTCGGATTTGTGCGCTGTAAGTTTCTGTTTCCAGGTCGAGACCTTGCTACTGTCCAGCCTGGGTGAGGGCGTGTCGCTGGTCTGCGCCTGCCTGAAACTGTGGTAGTGAAACAGGTGTCTGAACGCGAGCAGGGTGTTATGCGCGCCATCGATGACGGGGATTCCAGCCGCGTGTGCGCGGCGACAGATGGCCGCGTTGGCGAGATCCGAGTAACAGGTACCCAGTGCGACCGGTTTCCCGGTTTTCCTGCTCACCGATTCGATCACGCGAAAAATGGCCTCAGACAGGTAATAACCGTCGCGATAATTGCTGATGAAAGCCCCCGCGGCGACATTGGGGTCATGCATCAATGCATGCATGCAGGCCTCGAAGCGCTCCTCGAAGCGATCGTGCGAACCCCAGACATCAAGCGGATTTTCGGGTTTGAGTCCGGGATCGAGGTTTTGCTGGAGAACTGTCCTGGTCGCATCTTCAAGCTGCGCAAACTCGATGCCCAGTTCGAACGCTTCGTCGGTCACCAGTTCGCGGAATCCGCCGGATTCGAACGCGGCCGCGAATCTGCCCGCCGCCGCCTCGCGGCCGGATTGCAGCAACATCAGTATTGACGCCATCTCGTCGAAGTCGTCGACCTCGATCACGCCGTAGCGTTTGAACAAAGCCTGGAACACCGCGTGATTACCGGCAATCGCGCCGGTATGGGTCAGGGCCATCGCCGCCCCGAGCGGAGACTTGCCAATCTTGAGGATTACCACCGGGATGTTTTTCGCATTCGCCTTTTCGAGCGCGGCGACAAAGGCTGTCGGATCGCGCACTGTTTCGAGAAACAGACCGATGACGCGGATGTCGTCCTGCTCCAGGCTCCAGTCCAAGTAATCGGCGACGGTCGTGCTGATTTCGTTGCCGGAGGAAACGCAGAGATTGAAGCCGAGTCGACAACCGTTGTGACAAAGCGTGGTAAACGCGGAGCCGGACTGCGCGATATAGCTGATTTCGCCCTTGATGATTTCGGCCGCGCGCGGAAAGATGCCGGCATAGAGATTATGACCGACGTTATAAAAACCCATGCCGTTGATGCCGCAAATATGGATACCCGCCGTTTTTGCCATGGAGGTCAGGCGTTGCACCAGATTTGGCTCGGAATCCTGCTCCAGTACTCCGCTCGAATAAATCGTCGCAGCCCGTGCACCATGCTCGATAGCTGCCTTTAGCGCCGCTTCGAGATGCTGATTGCCGAGCGCGATGACGACGTGATCGACCTTAGCCGGTAGTGATTCCAGGTAAGAATGGCAAGGCTGACCAAGTATTTCAGGGTAGCGCGGGTTGACCAGGTACACGTCTCCGGCATAGTCAGATTCGAGTACCATCCTCACCAGCGTGTGTCCGGGACTGTCAGCCCGTGCGGAGACACCCACCAGTGCGATGCTGGCGGGTTTTAGCAGTGGGTCGAGCCGGTGTTCAGCCATTCTTGTCCAGTCTCGCTTCACGCCATGCGAGCGCGGCCTTCATGCCCTCGCTGCGCAGGACCTGGTTGAATTGTTTGCGCAGATCGGTTTCCAGGGTTTCGATTTTAATCGAGGTGTCGGCCCCCATACGCAATGCCTTGCCGAGGCCCATGATGTCATAGCTCTGGTTGATCGCCTGCTTGGTCATCCTGACCGAATCCGGATCCATCAGCGCGACCTCGCGCGCCACGGTGACGGCTCGCTGTAAAGCTTCACCCTCGGGCACCACATCGTTGACGATGCCATGCAGCAGGGCTTCATCGGCGTTCATGCGATCCTGCCCGGTAAGCAGCATTTTCTTCGCGCGCTTGGGATTTACATACCAGGGCAATAGGAGCGCGACGATACTGCTGCCGAAACGCACCTCGGGTTCGCCGAACAGACCGGTGGCATCGCAGACAGTCATATCGCAGGCGAGCGCGATTTCGAAACCGCCGGCCAGCGCATAACCGTGCACCGCCGCGATTGTCGGCTTGCTGCAATGCCAGAAACGCATGATCAGTTCGAGGCCGGCATCGATCGCTTTGCGCCAGTCAGCCTCGGTTTCGCGATTGGCGGCAACCCCGGCCTGCAGGTCGAATCCGGAACAGAAGGCGCGCCCGTTGCCATGCACGACAATCGCATGCACCGAGTCATCTTTTTCAAACTGGTCGAGTGCAAGGTTGATTTCGTCGATCATGGTGGCGTTGATCGCGTTGAGTTTATCGGGTCGATTCAAGCCGAGCAGGGCAACCGGCCCCTGACGATCAAGTGCAATGGTTTCGAATGTCATGTGGCAACCCGTCAAGTCCAGAATGGCGGATTATAAGCAGCTTTGCGCTCGAATAAAACGAATCGTGAATCTATTTGCCCAATGCCGGGAATATGTGTTCCTGAAATCATGGAAGCGCCGCATGTGACGGCGATAGTAGTGCCGGATCAAGGAAAAATTCTCTGAAACAGACGCTCAGAAATCTGCGGTGAGCGGCAAAAAACGACCCGAGGACTAAACCGCTCTCGCGGTATCGGGTGCCAACCTGAGATTTCCTTTTTCTAAACTCTATCAGCGTATCTTTTGTGTTTGAGAAACGGGGCATTCGGCCTCGCCTCAACACAGGAGAAGACCCATGACACAATCAACCCAACCCATCAGCCCCCTGCGTCAACGCATGATCGAAGACATGCAGCTGCGTAAGCTCGCACCCAGCACCCAGACCAGCTATATCCGCGCGGTTAAGAAGCTGGCCGACTATCTGGGGCACTCACCGGATAGCGCGACTGCCGAAGACCTGCGCCGGTTTCAACTGCACCTGACGGATACGGGTACGTCGCGTATCACCATTAACGCGACAATTACCGCCCTGCGGTTTTTCTTTGACGTCACCGTGGGAGATAAAGAAGTCGCCGGCAAACTCAATACCGTACCGGTACCGCGTAAATTGCCGGTGGTGCTCATTCGTGAAGAAGTCAGCCGGCTGTTGGAGGCGACCAGTAGCCTGAAGTACAAGGCAGCCTTCTCGGTGGCCTATGGCGCAGGGTTACGTATCAGCGAAGTGGCTTCGCTCAAGATCAGCGACATCGATGGTGAGCGCAAGACCCTGCATGTAGAGCAAGGAAAGGGGAGTAAAGATCGTTATGCCATGCTCTCCCCGGCACTGCTGGATATCCTGCACCGCTGGTGGAAGGAAGGCCGCGCCAGCGGCCTGTTGCTCGATGGCGGATGGCTGTTCCCCGGCCAGAACCCGGTCAACCCGTTAAGCACGCGTCAGTTATCCCGTGCCATTCGTGCCGCCGCAGCCGATGCCGAGATCGATAAGCGCGTCTCGATGCACCTGCTCAGACATTCGTTTGCAACCCACCTGCTGGAGCAGAAGGTCGATATCCGCCTGATCCAGGTATTGCTCGGCCATCATCAGCTCGAGACCACCCGACTCTATACCCAGGTGGCCACCGATGTACTGCAGGAAGTCACGAGCCCTCTGGAGACCCTTTCGTTACCGACTTAAGTCATGTCCCGACAGGCCCTGGAGGTCGCGGACATCTTCCGCGCCCAGAGTGAGGCGTGGCGTCAGGCACACCAGGGACATATCAGTCTCGGCCAGTTGAAGGCAGGCACCTTGGGGGTCAGGTCTTGTCTTTTGCCCAACCGGATTTAGAATGATCACTAAAGAAGTTGACGCAAGAAACAAGACCTGACCCCATACTGCACATACTGGGCGCTTATATACAGGATATCGCACACGAATGATTTCATGACTTTGTAGCTTCTACTGCGTAGGTGCGTGAAAACTCATATGGAACGCTCAATGTTACCCGAATACGACCTCGTTAGATGAGCTTATAGCCCTAATTTCTCACCAGCTTTGGTGCCGAGGCGGCGATAGCTGGTGAGAAATGCGGGTGCGGTGGTCCCGCAAAGGTAATCTCTTGTATAGAGGATCAACAGGTCATCGACATAATTCTGGTCCATCTTAAGAAAAAGGACAGACTGCCATCTCTTCCCAATGCTTTGCCTGAAACCAGAGCGCCACCACACCAAAAGTAGGCGCCATGAGGCGAACCACACTTTTCCACGTTTAGACTACATGTTTTCCTGTCATTGAGCTGTCCAGGATAGTGGCAGCAGGGAGGTTATTGCACGTCCTCGATGTCAGCGCTAGATTAAACGCAAAATTGGCTGGCTGGTTTAGATTTTCGGACGTGTTCGGTATCTCCGTGCCAGATAATCGGCTTGTACTCTTGATTATTGGACTTGGTTATCTGGAAATATAGCATTTATGCTTCTTATACTTGCTGATCGAGCGCGACTGGTATGTGCTCGGCCACTGGGGGCTCGACGCCAACGGCTGCTGCGGCAACTGCGGCACGGCGCTGGCCGGATATTTCGAGGCACAGCCCGGCCAATTCGGCGCCCGGCGCATCCCCATATCCATCAATCGTTGAGATGGGTTGTTGGTGTCGCTTGCGTTAGAATTCAGCCTGATTGATCCCGGTCAGTGCCGTCTGTCGTCGTTCTTTCTACAGTGATGACATTGTGAACGACTGCTTTTCTGGAAATGCCTCACCATCTCATAGACAAAAGCCCGACCGCAACGGCGGAAGATGCGACGGCCGCCCTGGTGCGCGCGCTCGACAATCCCCTCGCCTTCGGCCACCCGTTGCACCGGCTGCGCGTGCTCGAGACGCATATCTCCTGGATCATCCTCACCGGGAACTACGCCTACAAGATCAAGAAGCCGGTAAATTTCGGCTTCCTCAATTTCTCGACGCTGGACAGGCGGCATTTCTACTGCAGCGAAGAACTGCGCCTGAATCGCCGCTTCGCGCCGAGGATCTACCTCGGCCTCGTTGAAATTCGAGGTAGCCACGAAGCACCCCATCTGCAGGGCGACGGCGAGGTCATCGAGTACGCGCTGAAGATGACCGAATTCCCGCAACAATGCCTGCTCAGCCATCACGCTGCCAGCGGGACGCTCGAAGCGGCGCTGATCGACGCCATCGCCATCCGGGTGAACAGCCTGCATGCCGACAGCGCCCAAACGGGTAGCGCCAATAGAGACAATGCCAACAAAGACAACGGATTTGGCACTGGCCGCGTCGCGCAGCGCTGGAGCGAGGAGAATATGACGCACATCGCCGACACCATTCCCGCCGCGTTGCTGCCCGAAAGCTACGCGCGCCTGCGGCACTGGTACCGGGACAACGGCGAATTGCTGCGGGACATCGATCAGCGCAAACGCGATGGTTACGTGCGTGAATGCCACGGCGATCTCCACCTCGGTAACATGGCCCTGATCGAGGGTGAAGTCACCGCCTTCGACTGCATCGAGTTCAATCCCGAACTGCGCTGGATCGACACCATCAGCGAGGCGGCTTTCGTGGCGATGGATTTGCACGCGCGCGGATATCCCGCTTACTGCTGGCGTTTTATCAATCGATACCTGGAAATCAGCGCCGACTACGGAGCCGTCAAACTGCTGCGTTACTATTTTATTTACCGTGCCCTGGTCCGGGCCAAGGTCGAGGCCCTGCGCGTCGATCTCAGCGAGACCTCGAGCGCCAACGCCTTGGCCGCTTTCAAACCGGCCCTCGATTACATCGAACTGGCCGATCAGTGGGCCAGCCGCCACCGCGACGGCCTGATTGTCATGCACGGACTGTCCGGCTCGGGCAAATCGACCGTCGCCGCGCAACTGGTCGAGGCGCTGGGGGCGATACAGATTCGTTCCGATGTCATCCGCAAGCAGCTCTTCGACATCGACCTTGACGCGCCCAGCGAATCCGGCCTCGACGGCGGCATTTATCGCAGCGACGCAACCGCTCTGACATACCGCAAACTGGGAGAAATCGCGGCCACCATCATCAGCGCCGACTATTGCGTGATCGTCGATGCCACCTTCCTGCGGGAAGCGCAAAGGCGACGGATGCTGGAACTGGAAAGCGCGACGCCCTGCGCACGCATCATCGTCGTCTGCGATGCGCCTGAAGCCGTATTGCGCAAACGCATCGAGGAACGCGAGAACGACCCCTCCGAGGCCAACCTGCAAGTGCTCGAGCAGCAGACACGCAAGCGCGAACCGATCAGTGCAGCGGAAGCGAAACTCGCTGCCATAGTCAGGGTCGGCGCCGACGGCATCGACAACAGCCAGATCGACGAAATCCGTGCATTGCTGGCTAATTGACGGTCAGCAGATCCGCGTCAACGATATCGAGTAGTTTTTCGGCCGTGTTACCGATCAATTTGCCCCTGATGCCGGTGCGCGCCAGGGTACCAATGATGACGATGCTCGGATCGGTTTCTTCGCAGATGGCCCGCAGGGACTCGACGACACTGTCGCCCTGGCACAACACGATCCGCTCCGGGGGGAGACGGTAGAGCTCGCCCAACTGTTCGCGTCCTACTTCATGACCCCTTAATTCGACCGCGAGGTGTTCGCCATTTATCGCATTTACGTAAGCGCAACCGATGTATAAATCGAGGCCGACAATTTTTGCGAAGGCGCGCGCATCGCGCATGATCACATTGTTCAGCCTGGCGTGCTGCGTATCACCCGACTCAAGATCGAGGCAGGCCAGAATTCGATCCGACTTCCACTCCTGGTCCTGGTGGGTGAACAAAATCGGGCAGGCGCAGTGATGCATCAGGTGGTAATCGGCGGTTTTGCTAAAAAATCGCCGCGCCCGGGTATGGTGGAAACTGGATTTGATCACCAGGTCGCAGGCCGATTTTTCGATGGCGCGCGTCAGGCACTGGACCCAGCGACTGTTCCATACCACCTCTGTCGTACAGGACAGGCCGCTCAGCTTGCAAGGTTGCATCAATTCGTCGAGCCAGGCTCCGGCTTTGGTCAGGATCTGGCGCTTGAAATCCCGGCGCGATGCGTAGCCACCGCCTTCCTCCATTTCCTGATAGATACAGAGAAAGGCATGGATATGGCAATCCCCGAGTTTCGCGATCAGCGAAGCCTTTACCAACGCCAACTGGTGGTCGGCGGTAGGGTCGATAACAACGAACAGCCTGGTCTTCTGCTGACTCATCGCGTTACCTGACCGTCAGGCAACTGCATTCGGCTAGCTGGGCAATCTTGTGTGACGTGCTGCCGAGCAAGAGACGTTTGACACGGCCGAAACCGCGACAGCCGCAGACAATCAGGTCGGCATTACGTGTCCTCGCGTATTCTACGACTTCCTCGGCGGGGCTGCCCAGCACGGCCCTGGAGTCGATATCCTTGGCGCCGCTGGTCCTGGCGATCTCATGCGCCTGCTCCACCAGGTAATCAGCGAACCGCAACATTGCCTTTTCCGATTCAGCCGATGCCTGCGTCATGGCATTCGTGAGATTGTGAGGCACCTCCTCGATGTCGATCTGGAAACTCGGCATAGGTTCGATGATGTGCTCGATTTCACCCATCTTGCGTAACTCGACGGGTAACTGCATATGTTCGACATCGATGGCATAGATAATACCCAGCGACGCCTGGTCGCGGGCGGCGAGCGTAGCCCCAACCTCGAGCGCCTTGCCGGCATGAGCGGAGCCATCATAAGCAACGACGATAGAATCAAACATCGTATTCCCTCCTTTTAATCTTGCACTATTGCAACACGCTATATCGAGGGAATTCTTGACCCCAGTCAAATACCAGGACTCTCGCTCATAAGTTGGCAATAGTCATCCTTGCCCTGATCCACTTATGCAATTCCATCACCACCATCACCGAAAGCGCCAGTCCGAGCAGGCTCAGCCATTGCTCGAAGCTGACCGGGCTTGCCCCAAGCACGTCTCCCAGCCAGGGGGTATACATCGCCCCGATATGAACCAGTTGCGCAATTACCGTGCCCGCCAGCAGCAGTTTGTTGCGCAGCGGGTTATGTCGAAACACCGACAGGGTTTCCGAGCGGCTGTTGAAGACGTGTACATTTTCGAACAGCACCATCAACAACAGCGTACTGTTGCGCGCCTGTTCGAGGCTGAAACCCTGGTCGAGCAGCCACTTGAACAGCCCGAAGGCGACGACGCCGATGATGATTGCCGAGATAACGACACGTTCGAGCATGACGCGATTGAAAATCGCCTCGCGCGGCGGCCGTGGCGGCTGCTCCAGTTCGCGCCCCTCACCCGGTTCGAAGGCGAGCGCTATATCCTGAATGCCGTTGGTCACCAGGTTGAGCCACAACAGTTGCACCGCCAGTAGCGGCAGCGGCAGCGCGGTTATCATCGCCAGTACGAACAACACCAGTTCGGCGGCGCCGGTGGATATCAGCAGGAAGATGACCTTGCGCACGTTGGCATAGGCAATTCGGCCCTGTTCGACGCCATCGACGATCGAGTCGAAGTTGTCGTCGGTGATGATAATCTCGGCGGTTTCACGGGCCACGTCGGTGCCGTTCTTGCCCATCGCGACACCGACCTGCGCCGCGCGCAGTGCCGGAGCATCGTTAGCGCCGTCGCCGCTGACCGCAACGTAATGCCCGCTGCGCTGCAGCGATTGCACGATGTCGAGTTTCTGTCTGGGTTCAACGCGCGCGAATACCGATGCCGAGCGCGTCATGCGGTCCATTTCCGCCTCGCTGGCGGCGTCCCTGAGCTGCGGACCGGTGACAACCTGCGATTCGTCTTCGAGCAAATCCAGTTCACGCGCGATGGTGAATGCCGTTAGCGGGTGATCGCCGGTAACCATGGCCACCTGGATTCCCGCCGCACGGCACCTGGCAACCGCGGGTTTTGCCTCGGGCCGCAGCGGGTCGATCAAGCCGAGCAGTCCGATCAGGGTCAGTTTTTCGAGTCGGGAGTGACTCAGAGCTTCACCGTCGTCGAGTTCGACGTCTCCGTAGGCCATCGCGATCACGCGGTATCCCGCCCCGGCGAGTTGCCTCGCCTCTGCCTCCACCGCCGCCCGGTCGAGTTCACCGACGCCTTCGACTGCCGCGATCTTGTCGCACATCGTCAGCAGTTTTTCAAACGCGCCCTTGACGAATATCCTGGGTCTGCCGTCTACCCGGTTGAGACTGGCGCTGTACAGTCGTTCCGACTCGAACGGGATGATATCGATTTCCGGGCTGGCGCCGACGGCATCGGCACGCGTCCAGCCCGCGCGATGAGCCATAATCAGCAGGGCCACGTCCACGGCGTCACCGTTGCTGGCCCAGTGATCGTTTTGACGGCCGAGAAAGCCCTCGTTCGCCAGCACCGCGCACTGGCAGGCCATGTCGAGCAGCTTTCGCTGCGCGCCTTCGGGCACACCCCGTACCGTGGTGATTTCGCCATTGGGCTTATCGCTGTCACCGTTCACCTCCCAACTATCATGGCCTGGAAACAACAGCCGCCGTACCGTCATCTGATTAGTGGTCAGTGTCCCGGTTTTATCCGAGGCAATATAGGTACAGGAACCGAGCGCTTCGACCGCGATCAGACGTCGCACGATGACATCGTGCCGCGCCATGCGGCGCATGCCGATAGCGAGCGCCACCGTCAGCGCGACCGGCAAGCCTTCCGGTATCACCGACACCGCGAGCGCCACCGAGGACAGAAAAATCTCGGATAGCGGCATTCCCCTGAACAGTAGAATCGTCGCCATCAACAGCACCGCAAAACCGACAAAAATCGCCACCCGCTGGGTGAATCGTTCCATGCGTTCCTGCAATGGCGCCCTGGTGTCGCTTTCGCCGATCACGGATTCCGCAATCATCCCCAACTCGGTCGCGAGGCCGGTGCTAATTACGACACACTGGGCACGGCCACGATTCACCAGGCTGCCGGCAAAGGCCATATTGATCCGATCTCCCAGTACGGTACTCTCTGTCAGCACTGTATCCGCCTTCTTGATGACCGCGATTGACTCTCCCGATAACAGCGACTCGTCGATTTCCAGATTGTGACGTTCAAGAATGCGCATATCGGCCGGCACCCGCTCCCCGGATTCCAGCAAGACGATATCGCCCGGCACAATTTCTTCCGAGCCAATCTCGTATGCATCACCTTCGCGCAACACACGCACCCGCGTGGTCATCATTTTTTGCAGTGCTTCGGCGGAACGTTGTGCCGAATACTCCTGTACCGTACCGATAACGGCATTGAGCAGCAGCACCGCGCTGATGAAAATGGCGTCCGAGTACTCCCTGATCAGCAGCGATACCACCGCAGCGGCGACCAGCACGTAAATCAGCGGGCTTTTAAACTGGTTCAGGAATACCTCTAACAGGCCGGGCGGCGGCTTGCGCGGCAGCGCGTTGGCGCCGTACTGCCGCTGGCGCCGCGCAACTTGCGAGTTCGCCAAACCGATAGTCGAGGACGCCAACGCGGCCAGCGCCTGCTCACCACTCAATGCGTGGGGGTGAGCGATAATCACTTTTTCAGGACTGGATTGCGCGGCAGGCTGATTCATAAACTGGTAAATATTACCCTGGGCGGACAACACGGGATCATACCCGGCAAATTAAACGTTACGGCGAAGCTCTGGAATGATATCCGTCAAGCAAGCCCATTTAACTGGATGCGGGTAACTACTATCGAAAGACGCCTTAAGCCGGCTAGCGCTTGAAATTATCACACTTAATCGCACATTGGGTTATACTTCACCGTCTTGGGGACGACCTGGCTTCGACGTGGGTCGCGAAACCTGAGGTGCATGCCGAGCATGTAGGGAATCTCGTTAACTCTCCTGCAAACTATAGTTGCCAACGACGACAACTACGCACTCGCCGCTTAATAACCGGTAGATTGCTGTCGGGCTGGAGCCGTGTCTATGCGTCCAGGTTCCTTTATGCCCTCGGGTATTCGGGAACATCCCGGCATCGCTCTCATAGAATCGTGATGGAGACTCGTCTGGGGTCAAAGCACTAAACAAGTACCAGAATCGCTGTCTGTCTTCCTCGTCCGGTGGGTAGCAGCCGGTTAAATTAAAACCCGGAATAAGCATGTAGAGCCGATGGCAGAGGGCTTGCGGACGCGGGTTCGATTCCCGCCGTCTCCACCATTTCACCATCCAAAGCCGTCCTAAAAGTTCCTGGGGCGGCTTTTTTGTTAGCAATATTCAATCACTTAAAGAAATGTGCCTTCCTATGGAATCCCACATATTTCATTGCCAGCTGGCGGTACTGATATCTGCCCTGTGTAAACTGTCAGCGGCTTTCCACGGCGACCATTGCCTGAGTACGGTGGCTGAATGCTTTTGTGAACCTGGTGGCAGATATTAATGCGAGAAAACTGTCCCATGTCACTTGCTCGATTAGCTCAAGGAGGACAATGAGCCGTGCGCATGGGCTCCAACAATGCCCGGCGAGTTTATCTGGAATGTATCCGGGGACTGATTCGATTGTTGGGAATAAAAATCAGATTGGATATTTTCATTGAAATCAATGCCATATTAAGCGATATTAATGCTAATTCGATATTGAGGAGCAGACTGCTTAAATGAGCGAGCCCCCCCCCGATCATTTAAATAATCAAATTTACAATGGAACAACTGCTGCACCATCTCAATCAGTATTGGCAGCCCGTGATCGAGTTTTTTGCGTTCGATACTGCGCTGCTGTCCGAGCCGGATATGATTGCCCGGCTGGTGGCACAGCTGTGCCTGCTGCTTTGTTCCGCTTTCTTTTCAAGTTCTGAAACCGCTCTTTTCTCCCTCTCACGGCTGGATCTGCAACAGCTTCGCCGGGAACAGAACCCTCGCTCCGAAACCATCCACGAGCTGCTCGATCAACCCAGGAAGCTGATCATTTCGATATTGAGCGGCAATGAACTGGTCAACATTGCCGCCGCTGCAAACATGGCGTCAATTTTGATTTCGCTTTACCAGCCGGACAAGGTGATGACGATCAACCTGCTGGTGATGGTGCCGCTATTGCTGCTGTTCGGCGAAGTTACGCCAAAGACCATAGCGGTATCGAATCCGGTCCGCTACAGCACCCGCGTCGTCGCCGTGCCCCTCGCCCTGTGGATTAACCTGATCGCACCGATACGCTGGGCGATTCGAGGCACCGCGGACTGGATCACGACGCGGGTCGTTGGCGAAATAAAGGCCGCGGATAATATTTTACAGGTCGATGAATTTCTCACCCTGGTGGAGCAGGTATCGGAAGAAGGCGGACTGGACGCCACCGAACGGGCGTTGATCTATAACTTGCTGGAGGCGAACGAAACCGAAATTGTCGAGGTCATGACGCCGAGAACGCAAATGGCATTTCTCAATGTCGAAATGAGCGTCCCGGAGATGATTGAAAAATTCATTTCCTATCGCCATCCGCGGGTTCCGGTTTTTAAAACCCATAGAGACAATCTCGTCGGCTTTGTGCATGCCGAAGATATTTTACGCCTGGTGCTCGATGATGCGGATCAGTCCCGGCTGCACCATGAAGACATCATGCATCCAGCCGTGGTTGTGCCATTGACCAAAAAAGTCGATGAAATGTTTGATTTTTTCCAGTTGAACAAAGTGCGTGCGGCCGCCTGCCTCAATGAGTTCGGCGGGGTTGAAGGATTTATCACCATGCGCGGGGTGTTGAACTTCATTTTCGGTGATGTCAGCGGCGGTTCGCGGGCAACCGCCGGGTATTACGCGGAAAAGGATTACAACATTTACGAAGTTCCCGGGGATATGAAGTTAAATGACTTTGACAACCTGACCAACTTCGGAATCGAAGATCCACGGATGACGACAATCGCGGGATTTGCATTTCGCCTGCTCGACCGCTTGCCGCGTGAAGGTGACCAGGTGGAGAGCGAAGACATCATCATCCAGATTCAGGAAATGGACGATCATCGAATTTCACGGGTGCGGGTCGCCAAGGGAGTCGATAAGGAAGACTTCAACCGGGAAGAAGGGGTTATCCAGACTGATGAAGATGTCGACCCCCAGGCACAGGATCGTGAAGATATCGATGAGATCCCGGAAGACATCGATGAATCAATGGAGATCGAGCCGGAAGACGAGACTGACCTGGTGGAGAAAGCGGGATGACCATACTGTTGCTTGTTCTTGGAATCGTGATTTTGCTGCTGATCAAGGGCTTCTTCTCCGGCTCGGAAATCGCACTGGTCAACTCCGACAAGGTCAAGTTGACCGCCAGGGCAAACCAGGGCCATCGCGGCGCCAAAGAAGTCCTCAAGTTATTCAAGACCCCGGACGTTATGCTGGGTACCACGCTGGTCGGCACCAATATCGCCACCGTCGCACTTACCACCCTGGTCACCGTATTATTTATAAACCTGTTCGGTGAGCGCGGAGATCTTTATGCGTTTCTGGTATTTACCCCGATCCTGTTGATCCTCGGAGAGATTGTCCCGAAGAGTATTTTTCAGCAAAAATCCGATGTAGTCGCTCCGATTGCCATCTTCCCGTTAAGAATATTCTCGATAATTTTTTACCCGATTATTATCATCTTTTCGCGTATAGCCCGGCTTTTCGCGAGACTGTTGGGTGGCGGCAAGGTCGAGCAGAACCTGTTTATGACCCGCGAGCAAATTCGTTCGGTAGTCGAGATGACCGAGAGAACGTCCTCGGTGGACGCATTCGACCTCGGCCGCATTCGCCGCGTAATTCGATTTTCCGATACGACCGTGGGCGAGGCGATGATCCCGATTTCCGAAGTGACGGCAATCGATCATAATCGCGGGATTATGCGGGCCATCGCCACCGTGCGGCGCAAAGGATATAACCGCCTGCCGGTGTATAAGGGAAATATCAGCAATATCACCGGCATCGCCACGCTGACCACCTGGGATTTGATGGAAAAATCAACGACCCTGAAACAACTCGACGATATCGTCAAACCCGCGCAATATGTATTGCAGTTTCAAACCATCGATGAACTGCTCCCGATTTTACGCCAGCGCGAGGATCATATGGCGGTCGTGGTCGACGAGTATGGTTCAGCGACCGGCATTATAACCATGGAAGATATTGTCGAAGAGGTGGTCGGCGACATCGATGTCGGCTACGATTTTGAAGAGTACCTGCCGCGCCGGAAAAGAGTGTTCGAGACCCTTGACGACGATTCTTACCTGGTCGATTCACGATTATCCGTTTCTGAAGTAAACGACCTGCTCGAGATAAACCTGAACACCAAGGTCTCTTACACGATCGGTGGCCTGGTAATGAACCAGATCGGCCATATTCCGGATTACGGCGAAAGCATGACCGAGCAGGGCTATAAATTCAGCGTGCACAAACGCACCGATAAAGCAATTCTAAAGCTAAAAATCGAAGCGCTATAATCATAAGGGGTCAGACTCAAATGCCACTTACTTAAGCCAAAACTATCGTCGTTGCAGGCCGGTCTGCGCTCCCGGCGCGCCCGGCACTCGGGCATCCTGCCCTCGAGCGAAGCGAAGCAATCTTTTTGCTTAAGATCAAGCATTTGGAGATTGCCTGCAGCAGGTGGACGGCGGCATCGGTCTCGCGTTTCAGCGCTTCCGAAAAGTCATCACGATGGACTTCGCGAAGAACCGTATCCTCGAGGGCAACCACGGTCGCGCTGCGTGGTTTTTCATCGATCATGCTCATTTCGCCGATGGTTCCGCCAGGCCCGAGTTCGGCGAGATGAACCGTGCGCCCGCCTCTTTTCTTGGTGACCTTGACCCGCCCCTGTTCGATCACGTACGCGGTCTCGCCAATATCGTTCTCACGAATTATGGTTTCTCCACCGACAAACTGGCGCGTCTTTGTCATACCTTCTCCGGAATAATGACTGCCGTGAGCGCCTGGAGACACGTCCACCCCTGGCTGTTGGCGGCCTGACGTTGGTTTTCTCATTTGAACACACTATAGAAAAAATCGATGTTGAGAGCAATTATTTCGCCGAACAAGATAGCGATAAATAACTTTAAGTTTACCTTTTAACTTATTGAATAAAAAGAGTATTACAAGCTGTTTTTTCAGGTATCATTGCAGCCTGTAACGATTGGTTTCGAGCGTTTACTCGTGCGGGCCGCGCCGCTGCCGCGAGCGGGATAACGCGGCAAAGCTACTCAGCAGCAAGAAAATCAGCGGCCGAGTAAACCGCGCTGGGGAATACCACTAGTACTCCATCAACATTGTATTGATGGATAAAGTGATTTCAATTTAATCCGTGCATCTGCAGTCGCAAATCTCCAATCCTCGCATACAGCTTTTTGGTTTCGTTGTTGTTGCCACGTATTTATTTCTCTGCGCAGGGTTTTCTGGCCCGGTATTCTCCGATTAAGGCACTGCCGACTCATCACGCCAATTTCGATTTCCGCCATGTCCAACCAACTTCCATGCTTTGGCGTAAAATGGAGTTCCAGTCGTTCGGCGATTCGCCTGGCTTCTGCCGGCTCAAATGCCTCATACAGAGAAGCGAGTTTATGGATGTTCAAATTATCCATCACCAAGATGATTTGCTTATCAGGAAAATGCTCATCGACTAATTCTTTGATTAATTGCGCCCAATCTATTTTCGTGTGCCGATCCGTGACCTTGACATGCCGCCAACCAATGAGCGGTGCAAATAGCATAAACAGATTACTAACCCGGAAATCTCATAAATTTGCGCGAATATCACGCAGGATATTGTTTTCACAAGGAAATTCCCGAAGAAGTCTCGTATCAGTGATTACGAGCGACTGAGGGAATATTTCTTGTGGAATCAATAGACAAGCGAGATCGTGCATAATTTGTGAATTTTCCGGGCTAACGCCGTTTCTTTCGTATTCATAGTCAAACTTCCCCAAATTTCCGACTTTCGGTGCCAGTGGTATTCGGGTTTCCTTTACCTGCTGCTTGCTGGTTTCATCCATACAAACCAAGACTTCATCTTTACCATAGGTGCGTTGATAGACTTCCAGTATATCTTCCATAGCACAGACAAAGTCTGCGTTCGCCTTCGGCGGAATGCACCAGCATTCTTTTAGCCACGGTTTAAGCTGGTTTTTTTAACGTCTTTCTGACGCATTCTCCTGATATCGAGTCCACGATCTCACACTCGACCAGTCGCTGAGCTAATAAATTTAGGGTCCAATCGTGATACCCTTCCGGTGCGGTTGAACAAGCGGTTGCCACTAAAAATGCTTCTGCCTCCCCATCCAGTTTTTTTGCCGATGCCGTTTTTGTACTTTGGGATTGAGTGCAGACTCGAGGCCTTCTTCGACGAACCGTTTACGTACCCTCTCAACAGTCAGGGGACTGATGTGTATGGCTTTGGCAATATCCGCATCTTTCAACGAGTCCGTTGCCGATTCATCCGCATGAATGAGTACATTGGCGTGTATAATCTTGCGAGCCGACACTTTTCCTTTGGAGATGAGTTGTTTTAGGCATTCACGTTCATCTTGAGATAACTTAACCCGGCATTTTTTAGCTGGCATGCCTAAACCTCTAAGTATCATGTATTTGCAATAAATACCTTAGAGTTTACATTAACTATCCATCAAAGCAAAATTGTCGGAGTACTAGTGGTCGAACAACCAAGAATTGACCAGGACAGTCACTGTCCGGATGTACACACCTGATCCAATCGGCGCTAGCCCGCATCGCGGCG
>JAAEPH010000210.1 GCA_024232855.1 Gammaproteobacteria bacterium | reverse complement strand
GAAAATCGTCATGCGCATCCCGGTAGGCCGCCTCGGCGAAGCCAGTGAGATCGCGCGCGGAGTGGTTTTCCTGGTTTCCGACGATGCCGCATTCATCACCGGATCGACCCTGTCGATCAACGGTGGCCAGCACATGTACTAGATCGAGGGTTAAAGTCTTCGACTGGCCGGGGTTCGCAAGCGCCCCGGATTTTTTTACCCGCAATAAAGCAGGGTCGAATTAAAAATTCTCGCAGAGTCGCGGAGGCGCAGAGATCGCAAAGAGGACATGCAGGGTAGTGCCCCGGGTATCACTTATACAGTTTCGACCGCCCCTTCATTTCTCCGCGGTCTCCGCGCCCCTGCGAGAACCCGCCCGGGAAGCCTCCGCGGGCTAGGTCTGGGGCGGGATCGAGTAGGTGCCGGTGGCGTGGGCGACGATATCTTCGTCACTGTAGATGGATACTTCGATCACCGCGAGGCGTTTTCCCAGTTTGATCATGCTGCCACGCGCGACCAGATCGGTTTTGGCCGGTTTGCGCAGGAAGTTGATGTTGAGGCTGGTGGTGACGGCGAGCTTGATTTCACCAAGCATGCTCAGCACCACGGCGTACATGCAGACGTCGGCGAGCAGCATCATAAAAGGCCCGGCGATGGTACCGCCCGGACGCAGCGCACTGACGCTATAGGGCAACACCAGCTCGGCCTTGCCGTGTTCGATGGACTGCAGGTAAATATCCGTTTCGGCGGCCGCGGGCAATTCGCTGCCGATGATCGCGTTGAATGCTTCAATACTGACTTTGCTCATAATCCCCGCTTTGTAGGCGGCGCTCCGGTATTTGCTCGAAAAGATACTAGGTACCGCATAGGCCTGTCGATTGCAATACTCCGGCATCTAAAGTCTTGTAACTAGTGGTCGAACAACTAAGGTTTGATGGATACAGAGCGTCCCAAATCGGCCAAGGCAAGGCGCAGTCCGCAGGGAAGACCCACTGCACTCGCTGCGCTCGCGGGGTCGGCCCTGGCATGCCCTTTTCAAGGACTGCAACG
>JAAEPH010000209.1 GCA_024232855.1 Gammaproteobacteria bacterium | reverse complement strand
ATAAATATGCGCAAGGATCGCGCAGTATATTGATTTCACAAGGAAATATCCGAAGAAGTCTCGTATCGGTGATTACGAGCGACTGAGGATATATTTCTTGTGGAATCAATAGACAAGCGAGATTGTGCATATTTATGAATTTCCCGGGTTAGTGATCGACCTCAAAAAATGGCAATAAATTCAAACAAATCGGTATCGTTGCCTATACTCAATAGTGTTTACAGATGCCTATGTTCTTGTAGTAGTTGTTTGGAACTACCTGGTTTCATCAGACGGTAAAACTCACTTAGATTAAGCAGGTCACACAATGAATTTAAAATCAAAATTACGAGTATTTTTATGCATGAGTCTGTTCCTGGTATGGCCGGGCGCAAGCTTCGCAGATGAGCTTCTCTTCAAGGTGGAACCAATCACCAATAATGGTGAAAAGTGGCGAATTGGGTACTACGAAGGTGGTGCGTATATTAATTACCAACAGCAGTTAACCGAGACGGTGAAGGGGTTGATGCAGCTTGGGTGGCTGGAGACGGCTGATTTGCCAGAGCAAAGCGGAGAAGCAACCGATACGATGTGGACATGGCTTAACACCGAGGCAAAGAGCGAATTTATCGAGTTTGTCGCCGATGCTCACTATAGCGCTATGTGGGAAAAGGGAAAACGTACCGAAGTGGAGAACGAAATTGTTTTGCGATTAAACAATGACCAGGATATCGACTTGATGATCGGCATGGGCACCTGGGCTGGAAAAGGACTGGCCAATTACCGCCATAGAACAAATACCCTGGTTTTCTCGACGAGTAACCCGATTTCTTCAGGAATCATAAAGAGCGTCGAGGATTCGGGTTTTGATCATGTACATGTGCGCGTCGATCCGAAAAGAAACGAGCGTCAACTCAAGGTTTTCCATGAGATGATCGGATTTCAAAAATTGGGTGTTGTCTACGAAGACAGCCTGGCTGGCCGAAGCTATGCAGCGATTGAAACCATCGAGGCCCTGTCCAAAACAAACGATTTCGAAATTGTTCGTTGTCATACCAAGAGCGATATCAGCGATAAGAAATTAGCCGAAGAAGGCGTTATTAAGTGCTTTTCCGAATTGGTTAAAGATGCTGACGCTATCTATGTTACCCAGCAAGGTGGTGTTAATAGTAGAAGCATTCCGTTACTGGTTGAGATTACTAATGGGAATAAAATACCGACATTTTCTCAATCCGGTGCTGGAGAGGTCAGCTATGGAGTTCTTGCAAGCCTGTCCCGTGCTGGATACAAATACGTTGGCAGATTTCATGCCGAAACAATTGCCAAGGTACTCAATGGTGCACAACCCAACCAGTTGAACCAGCTTTATGAAGAGCCTCCGAAAATCGCATTGAATCTAAAAACCGCCGAGATTATCGGTTTTGATCCCCCCATCGTCCTGTTGGGTGCAACGGATGAGCTTTTCGAAGAAATAAAATAAGGACAAGGCCCCACTCTTGAGTAAGCGGCTCGTTGCGAGCCAGCGACCAGGGCTGGAAAACTTATAGCCTTTCAATCAGGACATGATGAATGCTGAAAAAAATGCAATGCAAGATTTTATCGGCCGCAGTTCTTTGCATGCTAAGTGCATCAGTTTGGGCCAATGAGGCCCTGGACAATGACAATGTCTGGGACAACGAAGCGCCGGCCAACGTAGACTCGACCAACGGGGTTGCTGAAAAATTTGGCACAGCTCCCGTATTAAACGACGGGCGGAAGTGGCGGATTGTTTTCTACGAAGGTGGGCCCCATGCCAATTATTATCACTATCTGGACGCCACGGTTCGGGGTTTAATGAAGCTTGGCTGGATAGAGAAATCGGATCTCAAGGACGTCCAGAGTAGGAGGAAAGATACGAAAAGGCTGTGGAATTGGCTGGCTAAAGATGCACAGAGTGACTATCTTGAATTCGTCGAAGATGGCTATTATTCAGCCAACTGGGATGATGATCAGCGAAAGGAGAATAGATCCAGGCTTATTAAACGTTTGAGGTCTGATGAAGAAATCAATTTGGTCATTGCCATGGGAACCTGGGCAGGACTCGACCTGGCCAATGACGAACACTCTGTCCCCACAATTGTTATGTCGACTAGTGATCCGGTGGAATCCGGAATAATCAAAAGTCAGGATGACTCCGGGTACGACCATGTTCATGCACGCGTAGATCCGTACCGGTATGAGCGGCAGCTCAGAATATTTTACGACATCATCAAGTTCAAGAAACTCGGCATAGCATTCGAGGACTCGATTTACGGGCGCAGTTATTCAGCCATCGACACGGTTGAAAAGGTAGCGGCAGACATCGGCTTCGAGGTTGTAAAATGCTACACAAAAAGTGATATCTCAGATACCGACACTGCATCGGAGAGTGTTATTAAGTGCTTTGATGAGTTGTCAAAGGAAGTCGATGCCATTTACGTGACTATTCAAGGCGGCGTCAACACGGAGTCGATACCGAGACTCGTTGAGATCGCAAATAAAAATAGCATCCCGACTTTCTCGCAATTGGGCTCAAAAGAGGTTGAACAGGGATTCCTTTTCAGCATTTCCCGGCCGGGTTTTAAGCCAGCAGGTTTGTTTCTCTCCGCGACTATTGCACAGATACTCAACGGAGCTCATCCCCGTCAGTTAAAACAAGTGTTCGAGGAAACTCCGAGTATTGCGATCAACTTGAAAACTGCCGAGATCGTTGGTTTGTATCTATATGCTGATATTCTTGCTGCGGCTGATACCATCTACCGGGATATCAAAACTCCGTAGTTAGCGCTGGTAGGGTGGTCTTGTTATAAGCGCGATTACACTGTCGGCCAATATTCACTACTGTCATTTTCTGCATCCGCCAGCTGCGCTAAATCGATCGAATCTCTGATCGCAGCAAGCGGGTGGATTTGCGCTTGTAAACAGAGATATGAAAATTTCCCGGAAACAAATGTAGTTGTTCTACAGGGATGCAACAAGCTAGACTTGCGCGTTGATTTTGCCCAATTCGGCTTTCCTAATTTTCAGTATCGATGAGCAGTAAGATATTTAGCGTGTCGGATGCGCGTAAGTATGCGAAGCGCCGTCTGCCACGGGTCATATTCGATTTTATCGACGGCAGCGCCGGTGAGGAGAGGGCCTGTGAACTGAACGTTGAAATGATCGAAACGCTGCGCCTGGTGCCCCGGGTCCTGGTCGATGTCGAAAATCGTAACCAGCGGAAAACCCTGTTCGGCCAAACCTGGAATCTGCCGTTCGGCATTGCGCCGATGGGGATGTGCAATCTGACCTGGCCGCAGGCCGATGCGATGCTGGCGAATGCCGCCAGACGCTACGGCATCCCCCTGGTGTTATCGACCATGGCATCGAGCAGCATCGAGACCACCGCCGAGCGCGCCGGGGACCACGCCTGGTTCCAGCTCTATGTCGGCCAGTCGGAGGAAGTCGCATTCCAACTGATCGAACGCGCCCGGACAGCGGGTTATACCAACCTGATTCTGACTGTCGATGTCCCGATCATTGGCGTGCGCCCGCGCGAACAGCGCAATGGCTTCCAGTCGCCTTTTCGAATCAGGCCGACACAGTTTTTTGATTTTGCGCTCCATCCGCGGTGGTCGTTGACGACGCTGAAGACCGGGATTCCCCTGCCTGCCAACGTCAACGTCCCGGGCGGAGTAGAGTTCAAGCGTAACGAGGCGCGCGGCAGGGTGGACTGGGATTTTCTCGCACGCTTGCGTGAGCGTTGGCCCGGTAACCTGATTGTCAAGGGTGTGCTCGGCTGCGGAGACTCGAAACGTATTCGCGACGCCGGGGTGGATGCGATTTACGTGTCCAACCACGGCGGGCGGCAATTCGACAGTTCGCCCGCCGCGATCCAGATGTTGCCGCTGCTCAGGGCGGCGCTCGGTCCCGGGTATCCGTTGCTGTTCGACAGCGGCATTCGCAGCGGTGAGGCGGTGATCAAGGCGCTCGCGCTAGGCGCTGATTTCGTGATGATCGGGCGACCTTTCCTGTACGCGCTGGGCGCCAATGGTGATGCGGGCCTGAGGGAGATGATCGAACTGATCAGAATGCAGATCGATATCGGCCTGGCCCAGCTAGGCTGTCCCGATATCAATGACGTCGACTCGAGTTATATCCCGACCGAATCCTTACCCACGTAGAGCAGATGAAAGTGCGCGGTGGCATGTTGCTCGCTCAGGCGCTCAAGGAAAAGGGCGTGGCACGGGTGTTTGCGTTGATCGGCGGTTTTTACAACCCCGCGCTGGAAGGGTTCATGGAATGCGGCGTCCCGGTGATTAACGCGCCGAGCGAACCGTCGATGAGCGTCAGGCAGGCTACGTCACCACTGCTATCTGGTCGCCGCGATTCGAACGCAACGTGGCGCTCGCCATGCTCGATCGCGGTTACTGGGAAGCAGGGATCGAAGTGACCGTGGCCTCGAGTAACGGCCTTGGGCGCCGCGGCAGGATCAGCCATTTACCGATGAATAGTTGATAACCGACCTCGTGCGCGGTTGATCATCACTTTCAGTCGGGTAAACTGGACGGCCTGTGCCTTTGCGCGAGGCGACGCGAAGAACCCCGATGAGTGACTGGAAGGCTGCATACCGTTCATTTTATTACGAAACCGCCGAAGCCCCCGATGACATTCGGCTGGAGCCGGCGCGCACCGCGTTGCTCGTCATCGATATCCAGAATACCTATCTCGAAGTCGCTGACGATGCGATTGAAGCCGAGCGCTGGGCGCCGTTTCGCGAACGCATGAACAACACGGTCATCCCCAATACCGCACAATTGATTGCGGATTGCCGCGCACGCGGTGTCGAAGTGATCTTCGCGCGCATCGCCTGTCTCACCCGCGATGGGCGCGACCGCTCGCTGAGCCAGAAGAAACCGGGGTTCAATTATCTTTTGCTGCCGAAAGACCGCGCCGACAGCCAGCTGGTGCCCGAGTTGACCCCTGCTGAAGACGACATCGTCGTGCTCAAGACCACCGACAGCGCGCTCACCGGCACCAACCTGCGGCTGTTACTGCGCAACATGGAGATCCGCGACGTGATCGTCGCCGGCATCTTTACCGACCAGTGCGTCAGTTCGACCGTGCGCAGCCTCGCCGATGAGAGTTTCGGCGTGATCCTGGTCGAGGATTGCTGCGCCGCCGCGACCGACGAATTGCACCGGAATGAACTGAAGTCGATCAACATGATTTACTGCCATATTTTACAGTCGGAAGATGTAATGGAATCAATAACTTAGATTGTCACTTTGACAAAATGAGCTGCCAGGTTGTTCGTTCTGTAGCCTCTATAACTACCCCTTTCCTATAATAGACCCCGATCACTTTTTCCGACTTATGGCCACCGCCGTAAAAGAAGTGGGCCCCATAGATTGGACAGTTGATGGTCGAAGTTTAGGAGTTATTTTCTGTATTATTGTCTTCATTGAAAAGAGGATGCAGAAAATGAGTAAGAAACGCAGAAATCATTCACCGAAATTAAAATTGAAAGTGGCGTTGGCAGAACAACTTTAGATTACCGAATACTCAGAGATTTATTATGATCGATCACACAGGAATTACGGTTAAAAATTTAGCTTTAAGCAAGAAATTCTATGAGTTGGTTCTTGCCACCATAGGATATGAAGTCCGCCTGGAGATCGACGGCGCTGTGGGATTTGGGTCGACCGAACCAGGTCAGGGAGATGATCCTGGAGGAGATTTCTGGATATCCGAGGACGATCCGTCCTCTCCAAGAAACCATATTGCCTTTCGTGCAGCAAGCCTTGCCCAGGTTGTTGCTTTCTATGAGGCTGCTTTAGCTGCAGGTGCACGTGATAATGGTGCGCCAGGTTTGCGCCCTCACTACCACACCGGCTACTACGCAACCTTCGTACTCGATCCAGATGGGTACAATATAGAAGCCGTTTTTCACCGCGGAAGCTAAATGAGAGATTTGGCCCCAATACTCGATTTATTGGAGTGTATACGAGGACACACAGCCGAGGGCAAAGGGCAACCTTCGCCCATGAAAGAGCTGTGAAATCAGATATACCTTGGTGACGATGGCTTCGTCGAGACCTTGCAGGCAATGATAGAGAAGGACGTGGATTTGTCGGAAGTGCCATCGGCTCAAAAGCGGAAGCTGGCCAAACCGGTCGGGGAGTACATCGACACGACTGGTTCACGAGACGAGGGGAGATACCTGGCCTATCGAAGCCGGGCATATACCATGAAAGCAATTTCGGATGATCTCGGACTGTATAACAACCTGGACAGATTTATTATTCCAGGTGATGAGTATCAAAGGCCCAGACTGGGAATACCCACTAAAATAAATCTGTCCCCTTTTGGGGTGGTTCGAATCATTACGAAGGAATTTGCGGGCCGCAGGGCAACAGGTTCTCACCGACGCTCTCGCTGCCGCGCCCGGGCTTGTGCTTCGATAATGTCGCTCAGCACATCGATATTGGCGCAAATCTCGGATTCATCAAAGGGGCAGAATCCGAGCAGTAGTCCCTGTTGCACATTGCTCCCGACGTAATGCGACGACAGCGGCGATATCTGTAAACCTTGCTCCAGCGCCTGCGCCGCGATCGCCTGGTCATCGAGGCCGGGCGCCAGCCGGACGCAAACCTGCATCCCCGCCTGGTGGTCCTGAAAGCGGACGTGGCGCGACAGTTTTTGCTGCAGCAGTTCGAGCAACAGCCTGCGCCGGTCCGCGTAAATGCGCCTGACCCGGCGTATATGCCGGTAGAAATCACCATTGTCGATGAAGTCCGCGAGCGCGCGCTGGCAGGGCAGGGCCGCCTTGACGCCGAAGCGTGCCAGGGTTTGCCTAAACTCGGCAATCAGCGCCGCTGGCATGATCAGGTAGGCCAGGCGCAGGCTCACCGAAAAAACCTTGGAAAAAGTGCCGACATATATGGTCCGCTCGCAATCGTCGAGACTTGCCAGCGCCGGGATCGGCCGGCCGGCATAACGGAACTCGCTGTCGTAATCATCCTCGATGATCCAGGCGGCGCGTCGGCTCGGATTTCGCTTCGAGGGTGTGTTTTACAACCATATGATCTTCAAAGGAAAAAATCGGGATACGGCGTGGTACTCGATTCTCGATGACGAGTGGCACGAGGTCCGTGCTATCCTCGATGCCTGGCTCGACGATGCCAATTTTGATTCAAACGGGGTGGCGAAGGCGTCGTTATTCGAGATGATGTCGCAACGTTCCCCTAGCCAACGCGGAAGCAGTCATGAATGAAGCAACTGAACAATTGGTAAAACCCTCGGTTTGCCCGCTCGATTGTCCCGATACCTGCTCGCTGCAGGTCACGGTCGAAAACGATGAAATCATCAAGCTGCGGGGTTCCAGGGTCAACCCCTACACCGCGGGCTCGATATGCGACAAGGTGGCGAAGTACTACCCCGATTTTGTGCACGGTGAACAACGCCTGCGCAAGCCCTTGTTGCGGACGGGCGCGCCCGGCAGCGGCGAGTTCAGGCCGATCGGCTGGGAGCAGGCATTGGCCATGATTGCCGATCGCACGCAACAGGCGATCGACGCCCATGGCCCGCAAACGGTGCTTCCTTTCAATTACGCGGGTCCGCACGGACAACTCGCGACCGGTTCCATGGACCGGCGCTTTTTCCACAGGATCGGCGCCAGTCTGCTCGATCGCGGCCCGCTGTGCGGCGGGGTTCGCGGCGCCGCCTACACCAGCCTGTTCGGCAATGCCCCGGGCATGCCTCCCGAGCAGGCGGTCGATGCCGACCTGATCGCGGTCTGGGGTAACAATGTCACCGTCTCCAACCTGCACCTCGCGCGCGTGATAAAGCAGGCGCGCGAACAGGGCGCGCGCCTGATTGTGGTCGATCCGAAGCGTACCCGTATAGCCGAGCAGGCGCTTTTGTACCTGCAGATCGAGCCCGGGACCGACGTCGTGCTGGCGCTCGCCGTGGCTGCTGAAATCGAAAGGCGCGGCCAGGTCAAACAGTCATTCATCGACGAATGGGTCTCGGGCTACGATGCCTTCATGGAACAGGCCAGGCGCTATACGCTGGAACAGGCAGCCGCGATCTGCAAGGTTCCGCTGGCGGCGATTGTCGAACTGGTCGATGGCTATTGCGCCGCCGATAAACTGGCATTGTCCATCGGCAACGGTATCGAACGCGGCAAGAGCGGTGGGTCCGGGTTGCGCGCCATCATGTCGCTACTGGCCCTGTTAGGGCAGTTCGGTCGCCGTGGCGCGGGCGTCATCGCCAAGCCGGGACTCGCGTTTCCGATCACCGTGGAGCGTTTACAGCGTAGCGACCTGGTCCCCGAGGGTACGCGCATGTTGAACATCGTCGATGTCGGGCGACATCTACTCAACGACGATCTCGATCCCCCGATTCGCGCGGTCTTCATCTACAACCACAACCCGGTGGCGACGCATCCCGATCAAAACCGCATGATGCGCGCCCTCGGCCGCGACGAGATATTCAAGGTCGGCATCGATGTCGTCATGACCGACAGCATGAAGTTTTGCGATATCGTGTTGCCTGCGGCATCGCATTTCGAATTCGATGATATTTACGCCGCCTACGGGCACAGTTATCTGCAGCGCGCCGAACCCGTGATTCCGACCGTTGGCGAATCCCTGCCCAACACCGAGATCTTTCGCCGCCTGGCGCGCGCCTTCGACTTTACCGATGCCATGTTTGACGACAGCGATCGAGAACTGATGGACATGGCTATCGATCCCGAGGACCCGCGCCTGCTGGGATACCGCCCGAGTGAATTGCCGCTGGACAAGGCAATGCTGATGAGCGCGAGCGATCAGCGCGAAATGATCATGTGCAACACCGTAAAACCGGGCACGGCTTCGGGCCGGATAGAGCTTTTCAGCGAAGATCTCGAAGACCGCTTCGGTTACGGGGTGCCGCGCCATGAAGCGGTGCCCAGGTCCAGGCCCTTTACCCTCATTACGCCGTCGTCTTCGAAACGAACCAATGCCACCTTTGGCGGTTGCGCCGCGAGCGATGGTGTCGAAGTCGTTGAAATCAATCCGCGTGACGCCACGGCGGCGGCGATAGGCGACGGCGCGCTGGTGAAGCTTGGCAATGACAGGGGCAGCGTCATCCTCAGGGCGAAGTTGACCGATGCGGTAGCGCCCGGGGTTTTGTATTCGCCGAAAGGGACCTGGCTGCGCACCAGCGATACCGGGCAGACCGTCAATGCGCTGATCGATGCGGATATGAAAACGGATATTGCCGGCGGCGCCTGCTACCACGAAACCTTCGTCGATCTGCACGCGCTGTAGCCCGCTGCCATGGACCACTTGAACGAACCGATGAAGCAGCTTATCCGCAATTTCAGCGCCGGGGCAGTGGCCACGGTTAACGCCGATGGAAGCCCGTCGGTTTCGCCCAAGGCAACCTTCGTGATCGTTGACGACAACTGCATTGCCTACGGCAATATTCGCTCCCCGGGCACCAGCCGCAACCTGCGCGAACGCCCGGCGGTCGAAGTCAGTTTTGTCGATGTGCTGGCGCGTGTTGCGGTGCGGGTCAGCGGTAGCGCCGAGATCGTGACGAAAGATTCCGTGCCGGGACAGCAGTTGATAGCGCATTTCGAAGCGGCCTGGGGCCCCTATCTCGACGTGATGCGGGAATTCGTCTGCATTACCATCAGCAGCGCCGAGTTGATCACATCTCCGGCTTACGATGTCGGCCTGAAGCGGGATGAACTCGTCAAAACCAATTTTGAAAAATTAGTGAAACTGATCGACTAAACCACCGAAATGCTTTCCCGCGTCAGTATGACGTGGGTGCAGTTTCGAATTGAACGAAGGCAAAACCAGTCGTGGCGTGAGAACCGATGAATGAAACCATTTGAATATGAGACGGTAACCAGCACGCTCGGTGAGCACGGGGTTCGCAGCATTATGCTGAACCGCCCCGCACGACTGAACGCGATGAACCGGACCCTGATCGACGATGTGCGGCGGGCATTCGACGAAGCCAACGCCGACGACGCCACCCGCGTCATCCTGTTCTCGGGAGAGGGGCGGGCCTTTTGCGCCGGGGATGATCGCAATGAACATAAGCATCCCGCCAGCGAAGCCGAGGCGCGCGAATTTGTCGAGCTGATTCAACAGGCTACGCGCGCGATAATCTTCGGTTCCCGGCCCGTTGTCGGCGCGATCAACGGTTGGGCGGTTGGCGGTGGTTTCGAATGGGCGATCAACTGCGATTTCCCGATCTGGGCCGAGAGCGCAAGGGGCTTCTTTCCGGAGGTATCCCTGAATCTTTTTGTTACCGGGGGGGTTACTTCGCTGCTGCCGGCGCTGGTCGGGCTCAACAAGGCGCGTGAAATGCTTTTTCTCGGGGAGCGCTATGACGCCGCGGCGCTGCAGCAAATGGGTGTCGCCTGGCGCGTGGTGGCGGACGAGCAACTGATGCCGGCAGCGCTCGAAGTAGCGGCCCGGCTGGCCGAACTGCCGGTAGCTTCGGTGCGGGCGATGAAGCGGGTGCTCAATCAGGGTGCCGCGGTCGATCTCGAGCGCGCGCTGCAACTGGAAACCGACGCCACCGTCGCCGGTTTCCTGGATCCGGAAACGACCGCACGGCTCAAAGATTTCTGATTGTTGATTGGCCCGGGGTGATTAGCCTGCCGCCATCAGTCCGTCTCCACTAATTTCCACCGTTCACGTAAGCGATCTCCCTGGCCCTTGAAGCCGGCGTCGGTTTCGCTGCACGCGAGTATACGGTCGAGACGAAAATGGCGAAAATCAGCGCGCAACTCGCACCAGCTGACCAGCAGCATGGCGTGTACATAGTAAATTATCGCCAGCGGAAGCACGCGCCGGCTGCCCGCGGCCGAAACCGCCCTGATCAGTGCGCTGGAAACTCCGCTTGCGCCGATCTGGGCTTTCATGTTTTTCGCGGAAATGCCAACGCGCTACACCTTTGCCGGTGGCGCCGTTATCCCGCTAGCGGTGTTTGGCTCGCAGTTTTACGGGCGCGCCGGCAATTCTCCGGGTCAGGGCGTATAACTGCAGAACAGTTTTTTCACGTACTCGTCGCTACTCCAGCGGTATCCCATGCCGACCGGCACGAGGAAGGTATCACCGGTCCTGAAGTTGAAAACCACGCCATCGGCGTTGGTGATCGAGCCGCTGCCGGCGATGATGTGCATCAGTTCCGAACGCTCGATAGTCGAGGCAACGCGCGTCATCGGTGTGCTCTCCCAAACGCCAGCTATGAACCTGTTGCCGGGATCATGGTAGAGGACGTGCATGCCCATATCCGGGACATCGCTTTCGAACAGCGCCGCATCCGCCCGGGGCATGCGCGGCAATTCCGCGTCGGGGTTCGCCAGCAGCGCGGTCAATCCGGCGGCGGCCGGGGGGGAATCGGCATCGTCGTGGATGACCCAGAACTTGCGCAGGTACTCGGACTGCTTCCACCGTAGCACCGCGCCCTTCGGTATTACGCAACCGTCGCCGGCACGAAAGGTTTGCGTCGAGCCGTCTTCGTTTTCGATATCGAGTGAGCCTTCGAGTAATACCATGAACTCATCGACCGAGTAGGGGCCCCTGACTTCCTCGTAGGGGGTGCAGTCCCAGACCCCGGCGGTGAGCCTGTCGCTGGCGGTTGAAAAATAAATGTGTCCACGCTGCACGGGTTCGCCGCAAGCGAGTGATTCAGCGGGTATCGGGTCCCAGGTTTGCAGCCCGCTTTCGGGGTCGCCGTTCGCGTCGAATAGAATTACTGTCTGGTCTGTCATATTGATCTCCTGTCGTTATTTTGCCGCCAGTTTCCTCACCTGTGGGCTACAGATGATGCGGTTGTTTTTTACATACTTCTCGTGATTCTCCTCCACTTTCGACAGGTCGTAAACATAGTTGACCATGGTGCCGAAGGATCGCTCCATTCCGATCGGTGAGGGGTTACCGAGAATGTTGATGCGTTCGAGTCTGGCGCCATTCTTGAGGTGAAATCGAGCCACCGGATCGAGCGGTTGTGCACGGCTATTCTTCTGTTTCAGGAAATAATGCGCCGCAATTTTTTCGAGTTCATCTCTCAGTTTATCATCGGCTGCCGCGTCGAATCGGTCCATCAACTGTGCGATTTCGTCGCGCTTTCGCGCCTCGGCCTGCAACCAGCGACGGAAGCCCGGCGCGGGGGATATTGTCGAAAAGGTTTTTAATTGCGGGAAGCGCATTTTCAGGTTGGTGGCGACCTGCTTGATCAGGAAATTACCAAAAGACACACCGGTGAGGCCATCGTGACAGCTCGAGATCGAGTAAAAAATTGCACAGGTCGGGTTATCCGACGCCTCGCTTTCAGGATCGCGATGCAGGATTTCGCCAATGGCGCCGGGAATCCGGTCGGTAAGCGCGACTTCGACGAAAACCAGGGGTTCGTCTTCCATGGACGGATGGAAGAATCCATAGCAATAGCGATCGGCGGGTTCCAGCCGTCTGCGTAATTCAGCCCAGTTTTTGATTTCGTGGACGGCCTCGTAGACGATAAGTTTTTCCAGAATATGTGCGGGCGTGGTCCAGTCGAGCGGCTCCATCAATAGAAAGCCGCGATTGAACCAGGCGTTAAACAGGTGGTGGAAATCGGTGTCGATTCGTTTCAGTTCAGAATGTCGGCTCATCTCCACGAACAGGTGTTCGCGCATCTTGACGAGTCGTCTCGTACCGCCCGGGGCGAGATTGATACGGCGCAGTAATTCCTGGCGACGGGGCTCCGCAGCCGAGGTGAACCTGAGCAGGTTATCGGCATCGGGATTTTGCTCATAGGCCTCGATCGCGTTCCTGGTTTGACCGACATCGATATCGTAATCGTCGAGCAACAGGGTGAAGAACTCCAGTCGCCCCATTTCATCAAGCTTTTCGTAGGCGTTGAGGATGCGTTCGGCCAGCAGCAGGCTCGAGTATTCACCGTCGGATTCCATCATCATGTGGCACAGCGAGGCGATGGATTCGGTTTCCTCTTTCAGCAGGTGCTTGCGTAATACCGACGGCGTCCATCTGCCGATGCGCAGTGATGGCATTAAATCCTGGAAAAATTGCATTCGAGACTCTACCGGTATCCGGGGTCAGAAAGTTTACCCGATTTTTATCCGCTTATCCGCAAATGAGGTTCGCAAATCCATCTGTGCCAGGCCGTATCAGGCTTCCCGGTCAGATCTGCTGCGCGAGTGCTACTGGTTAATGATTTCCGCGGTGAAGTTGATGGTCGTATCGTCGTAGTTGAGATGCGACTTGAGTTCCTGCCATACCGATTCGGAATTGATGATTCTGACGTGATCGGTATCACTGGTGACCAGCAGCTTGGTGAGGGGATAGCGGCTACAGAAATCGACCGAGTCGGCAACGGCGCATTCGGTATCCGATTCGTCGTGCGCAATCACCGAGATGTCTCCGTAGCGCGCGAGCTTTGCGGCCAGTTCGAGTTTTTTATACTCGCTGCTATAAGTCCTGGAAAACCGGTTGGCGTACTTTTTCACCAGGTCGGCGTGCAGTCCCAGTTTGACCAGTCTCCTGAGAAAGTAGAGCTTGTAGTTGAAGACGGGAGAGATCAGAAACAACGGTATATCCTTGAGCAATGCCGGGCGCGAGTTCGCGATCGCAATACAGCCGGTGGCGTGTCCGACGATCGCGCATAGCCCCTCGTTTGATTTGCTCACCTGACTTAACCCGGAAAATTCATAAATATGCACAATCTCGCTTGTCTATTGATTCCACAAGAAATATTCCCTCAGTCGCTCGTAATCACTGATACGAGACTTCTTCGGGAATTTCCTTGTGAAAACAATACCCTGCGCGATATTCGCGCAAATTTATGAAATTTCCGGGTTAAAACGTAATTGGTGGTGGCAATCGACTGCTGCAGAGTGGCGGGCTTGCTATCACTGAGACCGTGTCCGAGATGATCGAACACCAGCGACGAGAAACCACAGCGAGCCAGGCCTCGCATCAATGGGAAAAACTGTTCGGAAGCACCCCCCCCATCCGTGTACAAATACCACGGTCGGGCCTCTTCCTGTCTGGTAGGCCTGCAGGTTGCCGTCCCGGGTTTTGATGATGAACTGTTCGAATCCACGCGGCAGGCGCACGGCCTTGCTCTGCGCCGACTTCGGCACAAACAACATTTCATCGATTTGATTGTTAGTCCAGCCCGGCACTATTTTGCTGAGCAAGCGCGTTTTGGTTCTCGAAAAGAGAGAAACCAGGCCACTGGATCTGGAACTACCGGGAAGTGTAGAGGATTTCTCCATGCGTAATATGCCTGTTTATTATGGGTCCCGATGTTATCGGAAAACGCTGAACCGGCGGCGTTTGGCCGTGGCCGCGGTAAATATGTCACAGTATAGACGCGGCCTGTATCGCCGAGGTGACCGTTTATCGGATTTACGGTCTTTCGGATAAACGGTAGGTGAGTGGTTTAGCCTGCATATTGCACCAGTCGGTCTCGGGCCTGGAAATAACTTATCTGAAAGAAAAAACCAAACTGGCAAATTAACAAATGGAAATACATACACAGTTTGTTTCCGGCCCGAGCCCTATCCCGGCCCTGATTTGTCCAGATACGCCTGAACTTGGTCTTCGCCGCTCCCGGCCGGCTCAACCCATAGCTTAAGCTATGGGTTTACTTCGGGCATCCTGCCCTCCGCCCCTACGGGGCCATGGACGCGAAGCGTCAATGTTCAAAATCGCTCCCGGCGATTTTGTCAGTCCAGACCGGCGTTCAGACGCATCTGTTCTGCGTCAGGCCACGGGATACTGGTGCAATATGCAGGCTAGAAATCGGCGGCCTGTCGATATCCGGTGATCACGCTGCGGGTGTTGCTGATCTGCATGCGGCAGCGCGGCGCCAGCGCCTCCAGTTCATCGGCATGCAGGCCGCCCAGCCGTCGCAGAATGGCGAGCACCGCGACCTGCGCCGCCTCGCCGTTGCCGTCGTCAATCTTCAGTGCGACGCCAAGGCCCTGCTCCTGCAGGGCCGCGGTATAGACGCCGTCGGCGCCGGTCTTGACGAGCGTTCTGCGACCGCTCAACTCGATAACCTCGGTGCAAAGCCTGTCGCTGCCCGCGACCATGAACGGGTTAGATGCGATCGCGTTACAGAGGCGCTCGATCGCGCTGCCGCGAGCCGCCGCGAGATCATCCGGCGCGGCGATGCGCGCGAAGGCGGTGGCGATCGATTTCAACGGCATTGCGATAACCGGGATGCCACAGCCATCTCGATTCCAGGGCAGGCGATGCATATCGATATCGGCCATCTCGCCGAGGGCATCGAACCAGCGCTGCTGCGACGGGTGTTCGCGATCGATATAACCCCGCGTACCTTCACCCAGGAAGCGGCAGGTGGTCAGCATGCCGGTGTGCTTACCCGAGCAATTGTTGTGAATGCGTCCCGCTTCGAGATGATTGAGCAGTAGCGCCTCGGCGGTGGGTACGTGGTAGGGCGCGTGTGCGCCGCACTCGAGCGCGTCTTCATCGAGTCCGAGGCGCCTGAGCCAGGCTTGCACGCTTTGCGTGTGCCCGGGTTCGGCGCTGTGCGACGAACAGGCCAGCGCCAGTTCGGCGTCATCGAGATGATAATGGTCGGCCGCGCCGGATTCGACCAGCGGCAAAGCCTGCAGGGTCTTGACCGAGGAGCGCGGATAAACCGGCGCATCGACATCGCCCCAGGCGTGCACCAGCCGACCGGCTGGGTCGCAAACGGCGATCGCGCCGCGATGGCGATTCTCGATTACCTCGCCACGCAGGGTATTGACGAGAACGGGATTGCTCACGCCAAACCGGTCCGCGGCCACAGAACCGGGAACCAGTCCTGACGAAGATTGTCGCCGTTGCGCGCGGTGCGAAAATCGAATAACGAGGCGTCACAGGCGGAGTCGTCAATCTGGTTGAATGTTGTTTGCATCGCTTGTCGCCGGCCGGCGGCGTGGTAAACGTTGTATCGTAATCATCGCGACCCCGGTAATCGCGAGGCATCCGCCCAACGCGATCTTGGTGGTCAACGATTCCCCGAGGAAGAATATACCACCGCACACCGAAGTAACAGGCAACAGCAGTAAAAAAGGCATGACCTGGTTGACGCTGTAGTGGCCGAGCAATCGGTACCATAATCCGTAGGCGAGGGCGGTCATCACCAGGCCAAGGTAGACCACCGCGCCCCAGGCCGCCGATGATGCGCTGCTAATCTGCTCGAGCTGGTCCTGTTCGAACAGGAAGGACGCGACAAACAGCTGCGGCGTGGCAAACAGCGCGACCCCGCTGAGCAGGTTGAATCCACCGACCTTGCCGAGTTTTTTAACCATGATCTGCCCCACGGCCCAGGTGAAGGCGCCGCCGATGACCATGAAGGCATAAATCAGGTCGCCGGCGAGCCTGGGTTCTCCGACGATCAATACGGCGCCGCCGAAGGCGGTCAATATGCCGAGCGCCTGCCTCGGTGAAATGCGATCGCCGAACACCAGCCAGGCCATGATCAGCCCGAAGGGTACTTCGAGTTGCACCAGCAGCGCGGCGGTCGATGCGTCAATTCCGCGCACCCCGTTGAAAGTGAGGCTGTATTGCAGCGCGGCGCTGACCAGCGATATCCAGAAGAGTTGTCTGAAAATTCCGGGCGGCGGACGGAAGAAAAAGATCATGCAGGCCGCTGTCAGTGAAAAGCGTAACGCCATCAACAGGATCGGGGAGAAATGCGACATTGCCGCCTTGGCGACGACAAGACCCATGCCCCAGATGACCGCGACCGCAATCGCGGACAATGCGTCAACGGGTTTCATTGCATTCCCCTATTTACCTGGCCTTGCCCGCGCAGCTGAAAACAGGTCGCTAACAGGCGGCGATGATTCCCACTTCAACCAGCAGGTCGGGGCTCGCCAGGCGGGCCTCGATACAGGCGCGTGCCGGTGCGTGGCCCGCGGCGACCCAGGCGTCCCAGACGGCGTTCATCTGTGCGAAGTGACCCATACTGGTGAGCCAGATTTGCGCCGAAAGTATCTTGCTTTTATCCGATCCGGCTTCCTCGAGCAGGGCGTCGATCTTCTCCAGCACCTGCTGCGTCTGCACGCTGATATCGGCGCCGGCGTCGGCGGCGACCTGGCCGGCGAGGTAGATGGTATCGCCGTGAATGACGATCTGGCTCATGCGTTGGTTGCCGTGATGGCGGGTGATACTCATGTTCGACTCCTGGTTATCGATTGACGGTAAGAATTTTTGCGCGGGAACTCGGTAATGTATTCGCTGCCTTCGGCGGTTACCGCAATCGAATCGCCGATGCGCCCGCCGAGCCGGCCGTCGACGCTGATGCCATCGTCGACCGCAAAGGTCATGCCTTCCTGCAGAATGGTTTTATCGCCATGTTTCAGCTCGGGAGACTCGAGGTAAGCCATGCCGATCGAGCGCCCGGTGCGATACCCGGTTTCATATCCCCAGAAGCCGGCGAGATAGGCGATCGAGCTTTCGTCAGTGAGGATGGCAAGGTCGATCCCGGCATCGCCGGGACGGGACTGGAATTCACGCGTGCGTTGACGGGCCTGGTCGAGCATTGAGATTTCCTGCTTTCATGTTAGAGACGGCTGTGTATATCATACCGACACCTTTTTAGGAACGATTTTGACCATGACCGAGCACAATGTTCTCACATCGCCACCGCAACATATTCGCTTCGATGACGGTAGTCACGCACGCGCCAAGATTGGCTACGTGCTGCTCGCCACCGAGCAAACCGTGCAGGATGACGTCGTGCGGCTGCGCCCGCCAGGCGTCGGCGTTCATTTCACCCGCGCCGCGATCGCGGATTCGATCACCAATGAATCGCTGGCGGCGCAGGCCGAGCTGCTCGTCGATTGCGCCGCGACCCTGCTGCCGGATGGCAGTCTCGACGTGGTCTGCTACGCCTGTACCTCGGGCAGTCTCGTCATCGGCGAGGAGCGCGTGTTTGCCGAGTTGAACCGGGGTGCGCCCGGCGCGCGTGCTACCTCGCTGATCACCGGGGTCATTCGCGCCCTGCGCAAACTCGAGGCGCGGCGCATCGTTGTGGCGACGCCTTACCTCGACGAAGTCAACCAGCGCGAAGTGGATTACCTTGAAGGCGCGGGCTTCGAGGTGATATCGCTGTGCGGACTCAATCTCGAGAAGGACAGCGACATGGTGCGCGTCACGCCGGACTTCATCGCCGAGTTCGCGCTGGCGCAGGATCGTGCCGATGCCGACGCCATCTTCGTTTCCTGCGGTGCGCTGCGCACGCTCGATGTCATCGGCGAAATCGAGGCGCGCGCCGGCAAGCCTGCGATCTGCAGTAACCAGGCGATGATCTGGGATTGCCTGCGTCTGGCCGGTATCGACGATCGTTTCGAGGGCTACGGACGGCTGTTGTCCGATTTATAGCCGATTAGCTGATTTTGGCGTCGGCTGCTCCGTCGGCCAGCCGAATGCTGATGTCGTCTCCGGACGATAGCTGCGTTACCGAAGTTACCAGACGGTCGTCCTTGCTGACGGTTGCAAAGCCGCGCGCGAGCGTCTTGAGCGGGCTCAGGGTGTCCAGCGATCTGCTCTGCAGCGAGAGTTGATGGCGCGCGAGCAGGAGTTTCTGCCGCATCGCCGCCTGCTGATTTTCCAGCAGGCGCGTCAGACGATCGCGCAGCAGGGCGATCTTCACCCCGGGATGATTTTGCGCCAGTGTCGACTGGCACAGGCGCAGGCGATGCCGTTGTTCGACCAGGCTCGCCTGCTGGCGCCGCAATAGCGAGACATAGGCGTGATCGAGGCGCAGTTTCAACTGCGCGAACTGGTGCGTCGGGTGCTGCTGATCGAGCGCCCTGTGCAGGTAACCGAGGCGTTCGCGGGCCTTGCCCAGACGCCATTCGATCTGCCCGAGCAGGCGCGCGACGCGATCGTCGATACCCTGCATCAACTCGTTGCGGTCGGGCGTTATCGATTCGGCCGCAACCGAGGGCGTCGGCGCACGCAGGTCGGAAACGAAGTCGGCGATGGTGAAGTCGACCTCGTGCCCCACGCCGCTGACCAGCGGGATCGGGAAATCGACGATAGCGCGCGCCAGCGCCTCGTCATTAAAGCTCCACAGGTCTTCGAGCGAGCCGCCGCCGCGCACCAGCAACACCACGTCGCATTCGCCGTACTCGAGCACGCGCTGTAACGCCCGGCGGACCTGGGCGGCCGCGTTTTCGCCCTGTACCGCGGTCGGGAACACCACTACCGGAATATGCGGCGCGCGCCGCGCGATTACCGACAGCGCATCGCGGATCGCCGCGCCGGTGGCCGAGGTGACCAGCGCTATCTTTCGCGGGTGCGCCGGCAGCGGCTTTTTCAGGGCGCTGTCAAACAGGCCTTCCTTCGCAAGCTGCGCCTTGAGTTGTTCGAAGCGGCGCATCAGCTCGCCGACGCCGGCGTCTTCGATGTGATCGACCACAAGCTGGAACTCGCCACGCGCCTCGTACAGCGTGACCTGGGCGCGCAGCAGCACCTTTTGCCCGTTTTCCGGCCGGAAACCGACGCGGCTGTTGCGCCCGCGGAACATCGCCGCGCGGCACTGTGCCCTGTCATCCTTGAGAGTGAAGTACCAGTGCCCGGAGGCGGGGCACGCGAAGTTCGAAATCTCGCCCTCGATCCAGAGGGTGCCGAGGCCGCGGCTGAGCAGGGTTTTGACTTCGAAGTTAAGCGCCGAGACGGTCCAGATGGCAGCGTCGCCGGGTTGTCCTGTTTGCATGGGTTCTCGTCGCCAAAAAATGTGTGAGTAAAAGTGTGAATATTCTAACTTAGTAAGGTCGATTTCGATAATCTCACTTACGCTCGCGCCTGCATTAATTTATAATCGCGCTTTGCAGCCGTCCGGTCGGAGTCACCATGCGTATCAACCAGCAAGCCCTCACCTTCGACGACGTATTGCTGGTGCCTGCCAGGTCCGAAGTCCTGCCCAACCAGACGGTGCTGAAAACGCGCCTGACGCGCGACATCGACCTCAACATCCCGCTGATTTCCGCCGCTATGGATACCGTCACCGAGTCGCGCCTGGCAATCGCGATCGCGCAGGAAGGCGGTATCGGAATCGTGCACAAGAACCTGTCTGTCGAGGAACAGGCTGCCGAGGTAGCCGCGGTGAAAAAGTACGAAAGCGGCGTCATCAAGGATCCGATCACCATCAGCCCCGATACGCCGGTGCGCGACGTCATAAAGCTGACCCAGGAGCGCAGGATATCCGGACTGCCGGTCATCGGTAACGAAGGACTGGTCGGCATCGTCACCAAGCGCGACCTGCGTTTCGAGACCCACCTCGATGAACCGGTTTCGTCGATCATGACGCCGCGCGAGAATCTCGTCACCGTCGGTGAGGGCGCCGAGAAGTCAGAAGTTATCGATCTGTTGCACCGCCATCGCATCGAGCGTGTGCTGGTGGTCGACGAAAAGGGCGATATGAAAGGCATGATTACGGTCAAGGATATTACCAAGTCCAGTGTTCACCCGCTGGCCTGCACCGACGAGTTCGATCGGTTGCGGGTTGGCGCGGCGGTCGGTACCGGCGCCGACACCGATGATCGTGTGCGCGCCCTGGCCGGGGCCGATGTCGACGTCATCGTTGTCGATACCGCGCACGGTCATTCGCGCGGTGTACTCGAACGCGTTACCTGGGTGAAAACGAATTTTCCTGAAATACAGGTAATCGGCGGCAATATCGCGACCGCGGCGGCGGCGCGCGACCTCGTCGATGCCGGCGCCGATGCGGTCAAGGTCGGTATCGGCCCGGGATCGATCTGCACCACGCGTATCGTCGCCGGTGTCGGTGTACCGCAGATCACCGCCATCAGTAACGTTGCCGAAGCATTGCGGGATTGCGATGTGCCGCTCATCGCCGACGGTGGCATCCGCTTCTCGGGCGACGTCGCCAAGGCCATGGTCGCCGGTGCCTATGCCGTCATGATCGGCAGCATGTTTGCCGGTACCGAGGAAGCGCCGGGCGAGGTCGAACTGTTCCAGGGACGTTCCTACAAAACCTATCGCGGCATGGGTTCGATTTCGGCAATGCAAAAGGGCTCCAGCGATCGCTACTTCCAGGCCGACAGCGCCGACGAGAAACTGGTGCCGGAAGGTGTCGAGGGCCGCGTACCCTTCAAGGGGGCGCTCGCCAATACCGTGCACCAGCTGCTCGGCGGGGTCCGTTCCAGCATGGGATATGTCGGTTGCGCCACGATCGGGGAGTTGCGCACGCGACCGGAGTTCGTGCAGGTTACCAACGCCGGCATGCGCGAGTCGCACGTGCACGATGTCACGATTACCAAGGAAGCTCCAAACTACCAGGTATAGTGGAGCCTCAAATCAATTCATGCATCGTCAACTACTCGTTAAAATCGCTCAGCTCTGCGTCGCCTGCAGGGATGCAGCGATGCGGCGTTCCGACGAGGGGCGAGAGCAGGATGCGACAAGCTTTGCCAATCTTGCCAAGACCCAAAGCACTCGCTGCGCTCATGGGGCCAGCTTTAAGAGGCCTATTGCCTGCGATTGGCGCCTTGATCTGAGCGATTTTAACTTCGCATTTGCCTGACGCATGAATTAATTTGAGGCTCCCCGCATGACCGGTCTGCACGACGACAAAATCCTGATCCTGGATTTCGGATCGCAATACACCCAGTTGATCGCGCGCCGCGTGCGCGAGGCGGGTGTTTACTGCGAGATTTATCCCTGGGATATCGACATCGAGCGCATTCGCGAGTTTGGCGCGAAGGGATTCATCCTCTCCGGCGGGCCGGAGTCGACGCTGGATGACGCCAAGCCGGAAGTCCCCCTGGTGCTGTTTGAGCTGGGCCTGCCGATACTTGGCATCTGCTACGGCATGCAGGCGATGGCGCAACAGCTTGGCGGCCGCGTCGAGAACGTCGGCAAGAGCGAGTTCGGCTACGCGCGCGTGCGTGCCCGCGGTCACACCGCGCTGCTGCGCGATATCCAGGACGAGGTGAACGATGAAGGTCACGGTCTGCTCGACGTGTGGATGTCGCACGGCGATCGCGTCGCCGAGTTGCCGACCGGCTTCAAGCTCATGGCCAGCACCGAGAGCGCGCCGATTGCCGGTATCGCCGACGAGGAACGCAAGATCTACGGTCTGCAGTTCCACCCCGAGGTAACGCACACGAAGCAGGGTGTGGCTATCTACCAGCGCTTCCTGCACCAAATTTGCGGCTGTGGCAGCGAGTGGAATCCGCACAATATCGTCGAGGCCAGTATCGCCGAAGTGCGCGCCCGCGTGGGCGATGGCCACGTCATCCTCGGGCTTTCCGGCGGCGTCGATTCCTCGGTGGTGGCGGCCTTGTTGCACGAGGCGATCGATGATCAACTGTGCTGTATCTTCGTCGATAACGGCCTGCTGCGCTACCGCGAGGGCGATCACGTGATGGAGCAGTTTGCCGAGCACATGGGCGTCAATGTCATCCGTATCGATGCCGAGGATCGTTTCCTGGATAAACTCGAGGGTTTGACCGACCCCGAGGACAAGCGCAAGGCCATCGGCAACCTGTTCATCGAGATCTTCGAGGAAGAGGCGCGCAAGCACAACGATGCCGACTTTCTGGCGCAGGGTACCATCTACCCGGATGTCATCGAATCGGCCGGCGCCACGACCGGCAAGGCGCACCTGATCAAGTCGCATCACAACGTGGGCGGTTTGCCCGCCGACATGCGCCTGAAGCTGGTCGAGCCCCTGCGCGAACTGTTCAAGGACGAGGTGCGTCGGGTCGGTGTCGAACTGGGTCTGCCGCACGACATGGTCTACCGTCACCCGTTCCCGGGCCCGGGACTCGGTGTACGCATCCTCGGTGAGGTCAGGAAGGAATACGCGGACACGCTGCGTCTGGCCGACGATATCTTCATCAACGAGTTGCGCGCGCACGATCTATACGATCGCGTGTCGCAGGCTTTCGTCGTTTTTCTTCCGGTAAAATCGGTTGGTGTTACCGGGGACGGACGACGCTACAACTACGTGGTGTCACTGCGCGCGGTCGAAACCATCGATTTCATGACGGCGCGCTGGGCCGATCTGCCCTACGATTTTCTCGACCACGTGTCGCGCCGCATCATGAATGAAATCGAAGCTATCGCGCGCGTGGTCTACGATATCTCGGGCAAGCCGCCGGGAACCATCGAGTGGGAGTAGTGCATTGTTTATAACTAGCTGATATATAACAAATAATAACTTACACAAAACCTTCGCAAAAATAAATCATACATTGATTTCTATACGCTTTTCTATTAGCGTTGCACAAAATATTACACAAAACAGTGACTACTGAAGACAGTAGCGTTATGAGGTGTGCAGGCAATGCTAAAAAAACAAGAATTTGGCGACGACGAAATTCCAATATTTGACGAAGCAGTTATCTATAAGCGAGGCGAATATTGGCAATTTCGAATGTGGCTAAGCAGTGAAGGTAAATATGCCCGTAAAAGTCTGCGTACTCGTAGCCAGGCAACGGCAATCGCTAAAGGCAAAGACTGTTATTTAGAAATATTTGCCAATCAGAAAATGGGCAAAACGTATTTTTCTCTCACTACTAAAGAAGGTGTGCAAAAGTACATTGAGCATAGAAGCAAGGATGTTGAGACTGGACAAATTGTGAGTGGCAGATTAACTACCATAAAAACGCATTTGCAACATTGGTTAGAATTTATTGGTAAGGATACAAAGCTTAAAGAACTAGAGCGAACTGATTGTGAAGATTACTTCCACTTTCGAATTACAAAATCTAAAAGACCAACTAAGCAAGTAACTGTACAAAATGAGCAAAGCACGATTAACAGTTGTATCGTAAGCGCCCTTAAATCGACCCTACTTGACATTCCAGGGCAGTAACGCCTCTATCTTATCGAGCGTATCGGCAGCCGCAATATTCTGTAGTACATTCACCAGATAATCGTATGGGTTCAGATTGTTCGCCTTGGCTGT
>JAAEPH010000208.1 GCA_024232855.1 Gammaproteobacteria bacterium | reverse complement strand
TCCGCGTAGGGATAGGGCAGAAACAGCATAGCCAGCCAGCGATCCGGGAAGAAACGGATATAAATGTTGCTCCCGGCTGCCTGGGCGGGGCTGCCGCCGTTGCCCTCACGTGCATAATAGCCGGACAGGTTTTCTTGATACGGCCCCTGTGCAGCGCTGAAGGTGACCCCGGGAAAAACCGGGCACAGCAGCAATAATCCCAGCAGTGCGCTTTTTATCCTACTGGTGCGGTCGGTACAGTATTCTTTTCGCCATTCAAGCAACGCCATCAACAGGCTCCATATAGTCAGCCGGCGATTGTAAAACGCCACGCTAGCACGCCGTTACCGGGCGAAAAATGACCAATGTCAATCCCCACGGGCAGGCTCGCTTTTTACCCGCCTGCCGCGTCCTGCAGGCGTTTTTCGGCTTGACTTTTGTCAAATCAATTTGATAGCCGGTTGGGTAATCTGCCCGTGTTAAAACTATCATCGCTGTGATTCGGTAGGTAGCGCATTCACGTGCCTGGGCAGGTACGAATGGGCGAACCACAGACTGTGATTTTCGTGGCCAACACACAACCGAGGTCAACCATGTCAGAACAAGACGATTTACCAAAACCCGAACGCATCCCTTTTTTCCAGCGGGTACTCGATAACCCCTTTCTGTTGCTATTCCTGGGTATTGTAATGCCGACGGTATTCTACATACTCTGGGGTGTCATGGAAATCGCCACGATTCCGATCGCGCCCTGAGTATTGAGGAGAATATGAAATGAGCTCATTTTTACCCCCATCGGAACGAATCTGGTGGAATACACCGGTCGGCAAACAGGAAATCATATGGGTAGGCATCGCCCTGGTCTGGTGCCTGATCATGTTCCTGATGATGCCTTACTGGCATATTTACGGAAAACAGAATCTGTCCAACGAGGCCTACCAGACCACACCGGCGCACTTCCAGGTGAAAGTCGATGAAATGGTGGCGAAGCACAGGGTCGGTGACGAATCGGGGATACCGATTGTTAAACCGCCCGCCGGCAGCGATGTCTACATGCTCGGCCGCCTGTGGCAGTGGTACCCGATACTCGAACTTGAAAAAGGCCAGAGTTATCGCCTGCACCTGTCGTCGATGGACTGGAACCACGGGTTCTCGCTGCAGCCGGTCAACATCAACCTGCAAATCGTTCCCGGTTACGAAATGGTGCTTACGGTCACCCCGGACACGGCGGGCGAGTTCACGGTGGTCTGTAACGAATACTGCGGCATCGGTCACCACCTGATGCTCGGCAAAATCTACGTGAAGGAGAATTGAAAATGGCTCAGTTCAGAGTTTGCCCGGATTCGGGATTCTATTTTGACAAGTCAGCCGAAAGCCTGATGAAGGCGAATGCCGTCGCCGGCGCCGTCTGCCTGCTGATCGCGGGTATCCTGGCGCTGGGTGTCATGCTGACGCGCTGGCAGTATGTGCATCTGCTACCCGCCGACATGTTCTACCAGGTGCTGACCGGTCATGGTATCAACGCGTTGATTTTCTGGGTTATCTTCTTCGAAATGGCGATCCTGTATTTCGCCTCGTCGACGCTGTTGCGTACGCGCCTGGCGGCGCCGCGCTGGGCCTGGGCCGGGTTTGCGTTGATGATTATCGGCATGGTGATGAATAACATCGCCGTGTTGCAGGGTAATTCCAGTGTCATGATGACCTCCTACGCGCCGATGCAGGCCGACCCGTTCTTCTACCTCGGGCTGATCCTGTTCGCGGTAGGCGCCTTGATCGGCTGTTTTGTCTTCCTCGGAACACTGGTGATTGCGCGCGCCGATCGCACCTACGAAGGCTCGATTCCGCTGGTCACCTTCGGTGCGCTGACTGCCTGTATCATCGCTATCTTCACGATTGCCTCCGGCGCCATCATCCTGGTGCCGACCTGGCTCTGGTCGATCGGCTACATTGGTCACATCGATGCGGCCATGTACCGGGTCATCTGGTGGGCCATGGGGCACTCGTCGCAGCAGATTAACGTTGCCGCGCACGTGTCGGTCTGGTACCTGATTATCGGTGTGCTGTTTAACGCACGTCCGATGTCGGAAAAGGTCAGTCGCAGCGCCTTCCTGCTTTATATCCTGTTTCTGCAACTGGCGAGCGCGCATCATATTCTCGTCGATCCGGGCATCAGTTCGGAATGGAAAGTGTTCAACACCAGCTACGCGATGTACCTGGCGGTGCTGGCGAGTATGATTCACGGTCTTACCATACCGGGTGCGATGGAAGTTTCGCAGCGCGCCAAGGGTCTTACCAAGGGCATGTTCGAATGGCTGCGCAAGGCGCCCTGGGGTAACCCGGTGTTCTCCGGATTTTTCTTCTCGTTGATTATCTTCGGCTTCATCGGCGGTATCACCGGCGTGGTCATGGGTACCGAGCAGATCAACATCATCATCCACAACACCATCTACGTACCGGCGCATTTCCACGCTACCGTTGCGGTTGGCACCACGCTGACCTTCATGGCGTTGACCTACCTGTTGATTCCGGTCCTGTTCAGACGCGCCCTGTTCCTGCCCTGGATGGCGAAATGGCAGCCCTACGTGTTCTCCGCGGGCATGACGATGATGATCCTGTTCATGCTCGGCGCCGGCACCCTCGGTGTTTCGCGGCGTCACTGGGACATGGATTTCACCGGCGCCATGCTGAGTTTCGAATACCCGGGCACGGCCTATACGATGATGGGGATTGCCGCAATCGGTGGTATACTCGGCGTGCTCGGCGGCGCCATGTACCTGATCGTAACCGTGGGTTCGTTACTATTCGGCAAGAAACTCGATCAGTCAGCTGGTCTGTTCCAGAGCTTTGGCGTGCCGCTGGCGTCTTCAGCCTACAACGTCAACCAGCCTGAACGCCTGCCGATGGCGCCGAAACTGGCCGTCGAGGAGCATGGTTCGGCGGGATTCGAAGCGCCAGGAACCTTTGTGCTGGCGATGGCGCTACTGGTCTGTTTCGTCGTCTACTACTTTATCAACTGGGACTACCTGGCCTCTGTCTGGCCGCTCAGTTAGCGAGTTGGGTACGCATCCGGGGACCTGAAGAGGCCCCCGGATTGTAAATCCAGAGAACACGAGGTCCCGGGAGCACGGTCGATAACATGTTCAGTCAAATTTCCAATTTACTCAAACTGCGAATCGGTGTGGTCATGATGTTGACCGCGCTGGTGGCCATGGTGATCACGCCGGGCCCGCGGCCGAGTGCGCTGGAAATTCTGGTGCTTGCGTTCGCGGTACTGATTTCGGCGGGTAGCGCAGGTGCCTTCAACCAGTATTTCGAAGTAGATATCGATCGTCGCGTAGCGCGCACCTGTAATCGTCCCTTCGTGACCGGCTATTTCCAGCGCGGCCCGATGTGGCTCGGGATCATCCTGCTGCTGCTCGTCGCCGGCGTTGGATCGGCGGCATTGGTGTTGAACCTGCCGGCGGCGTTTTATATTTTTCTCGGCGCCTTCTTCTACGCGATTGTCTATACCGTGTGGCTGAAGCGGCGTTCCTGGACCAACATCGTCATCGGAGGCGCTTCGGGTAGTTTTGCGGTGCTCGCCGGGGCTGCCGCGGTCGACCCCGGGATCGGACCCGTGGCGATAATGCTGGCGCTGGTGCTGTTCCTGTGGACACCTTCTCATTTCTGGAGCCTCGCGATTGCCAAAAGTAAGGATTACCAGCGCACCGGAATCCCGATGCTGCCGGTTATCATCGGCAATCAACGCTGCGCACAGGTAGTGTTGATCAACACCCTGATGCTGGTTGCAATCTCGATCATGCCATTCTTTTCCGGCATGGGCTGGATTTACCTGGCGGCTGCCGCGGTCGGCGGCGGCTTCTTTATTTATCACAACATCCTGATGGTACTCGATCCATCACCACGCGTGGCGATGAAGAGTTTCTTCGCTTCGCTGGTGCAACTGGTGTTACTGCTGATTGGCGCGGTCGTCGACGTTTTGCTGCTCGGCTAGTCATCGAGTAAAATTCCGCAATGAAATTCAGAGCCCTCATATGTGGTTTGCTGCTGCATATGCTGCTGATTTCTGTTGCCCCGGCACTGGCGCAAACGACAGCGTCAATCGCTGGCAATGACCTGGAAAACCCCGCTTTTGACTATGATCAGGCACTTGCCGTCAGCCAGGCAGCGATAGGTAAAATCGTTTCAGATGTTGAGTTTACCAGCGCCGATGGACGCAGGATGACGCTAGGCGACCTGCGTGGCAAACCGCTGGTACTGAGCATGGTGTATACCAGTTGCTATCAAATCTGCCCGATGACAACCCGCTTTCTCTCGGGGGTGGTGGACAAGGCGCGCGCGGCACTCGGTGAAGATAGCTTTGCGGTTGCCGTGGTCGGCTTCGACGTTGAGGTCGATAATCCTGCCGCGATGCAATACTTCGCCAACAAACAGGGGATTAGCGACAAGGGTTGGCAGGTGTTGAGCGCCAGCAGCGGCGCGCTCGAAGCGCTTGCCGGTGATATTGGTTTTCAGTATTTTCCATCGTCAAACGGATTCGATCACCTGATCCAGGCGACTGTGATCGATGCCGAGGGCCGCGTTTACCGGCAGGTTTACGGCCAGGTCTTCGATACGCCGTTACTGGTCGATCCGTTGATCGAACTGGTGCTCGGGCGTAGTCCGCCCGAGCAACCGTTGCTGGACAACCTGGTCAGCAGGATTAAACTGTTTTGCACGACTTACGATCCCGTGCGAGACGGTTACTATTTTGACTACTCGCTGTTTATCGGTATGCTGATCGGCGGCTCGATCATTGTCTTTACAACCGTAGTCGTGGTGCGCGAACTTCGCAATGGTCGCGCATGATTTGACTTTAGTCAGTGCCATTTCCGAAGGCATCGGGTAAAGTTAGAAATTCTGTAGGTCTTACTTTTAGAGATCCCATTCAGGTGATAATCAATCCGATGAAGCGCGCTTATCTCGCGCTCGAGTCCTGGTTTAATATTTCATTCGGTACCGAGTGGAACCCGTTGTACCATCTTGGCACGCTATCTTTTTTCCTCTTCTGGATCATTCTGGTCAGCGGCATTTACCTGTTCATTCCGTTCCACGGCAGCCTCGAGGGAGCGCACGCGTCGGTGGAGGCCATAACCCACCAGCAATGGTACGCGGGCGGCGTCATGCGCAGCCTGCATCGCTACGCCTCGGATGCAGTCATCATCACCGTGCTGTTGCACATGTTCAAGGAGTTCGCTTCCGGACGCTATCGTGGTTTTCGCTGGTTTTCGTGGGTGACCGGCATCCCCAACCTGTGGATGATCGTGACGATTGGCATCACCGGCTACTGGCTGGTATGGGACGAAATGGCACAGTACATAGCGGTAGGCTCGGCGCAGTTGATGGATGCATTGCCGATATTCTCTGGCGCGATGACGCGTAACTTCGTCTCCGGCGGCATGACCGATCGCTTTTTCATCCTCATCGAATTCCTGCATTTACTGGGTCAGCCGATGCTGTTGTTGTTCATGCTGTGGCTGCACGTCAAACGCCTCTCCAACGTCGACATCAACCCGCCGCGGGGACTCGCGGCCGGCACCTTTGTCGCGCTGCTGGCCCTGTCGCTGCTGGCCCCGGCGGTCAGCCACGCGCCCGCCGATCTCGGCCGCGTGCCAGCGGAGATACGCATCGACTGGTATTATCTCAATGTCTATCCGTTACTCGAATACTGGCCGGCACGGCATATCTGGATTCTGACCATCGGCATTACCCTGCTGTTGATGGCGATGCCGTGGTTGTTGCCGAGAAAAGACGGCGCCAAGGCGGTTGTCGATCTCGATAACTGCAACGGTTGCGGCATTTGTTTCGAAGACTGCCCCTTCGATGCGATTACCCTGCAGGCGCGTACCGATGGTGCGCGCTATGAGCACGAGGTTACGGTAAACTCGTCGCTGTGTGGCGCCTGCGGCATCTGCGCGGGTTCCTGTCCGGCCTCGAATCCGTTTCGATCGTCGCGCGAAGCATTGAAGACCGGTATCGACATGCCGCAACTTCCGGTCGATCAAATGCGCCAACAGGTTCGTGACGCCATAGCCACGATGACGGGCGATTTGAAAATTATCGTCTTCGGCTGCGAGCATGGCATCAATGTCGAGCGCCTGAATAGCGGCGATACCCTCGGTATCAAGTTGATTTGCAGCGGTATGCTACCGCCGACGCTGGTGGAGTACGCATTGAAGCAGGGCGCCGATGGCGTCATGGTAACCGGTTGCCGGCAGAACGACTGTTATTTCCGCTTTGGCAACCGCTGGACTCGATTGCGTTTTGCCGGTGAGCGTAAGCCGAGCCTGCGCGCGCGCGCCGAACGCGACCGTATCCTGATCCACGGCGCCGCCGAACCGGATGCGCCCGCCATCGAGCGGGATTTGGTTGCATTTCGACAGCACCTGCGCGAACGCAACCGGGTCGGGGTGAGCGGTGTCGGGGCGGAGCATTGAACGTGATGGCCGAGCATGACAACGAACCCCTGCGATTTTTACTGCAAGCCTTCAACTACGCCGTGTTCATGGGGCTGGTGTGGTATTTTGCGAGCGCACCGGCGGTGCGACTGATCGGCGAAGATGAGGCAAAGATAACCATTGCCTTTGCCCATGCCGGCCAGCTGCGCGAACCCTGCCGCACACTCAGCCAGGAGGAATTGAATAAACTGGCTCCGAATATGCGCAAGCTCGATGACTGTCCGCGCGAGCGTTCGCCGGTCGTCATCGAAGCCGCACTCGATGGCGAATCCATTTACAGCGTGTCATTGCCACCGCCAGGTCTGTTCGGTGACGGCGGCGTCGACGTCTTCTACAGCGCCAAGATACCGGCCGGCGATCATCACCTGAGCTTGAAGATGAACGACAGTGTGCGAGTCGAAGGGTTCAATCACCTTTTACAACAGACCGTGTCCATCGAGCCGACACATATACTGCTGGTGGGCTTCGAACCGAAACACGGCTTCGTGCTCACGCCCGCACAGGATTAGCGGGCTTCTCAAAATAGGTTCTCGCGGAGGCGCGGAGGTGCGGAGGTGCAGAGCGCGCTGAGAATATTTTGCAGGGTGGGTGCCTGGGCTACTTTAATCAAGATTCGACAGCCACCGTGTTCCTCCGTGATCTCTGCACGTCAGCGCCTCCGCGAGAATCTCCTCGCGGAAACTTGCGGGCAAGCCCGCATATCTCACCAGGATGACGGGCCCTCGCTTGTTCTTTGAATCCACAAGGAATTTTCTTCAGTCGG
>JAAEPH010000207.1 GCA_024232855.1 Gammaproteobacteria bacterium | reverse complement strand
GTACCATCGCAGGCGCCATCGGTGTTATTCCAAGTTTGACCAAGGCTGCAACGCATCCACATTAAGCCCGTTTGATTATCTGTTGCAGTACCATCACCATTGGTAGTAAAGCTGCTAGTTGGGGTTGCCTCTGTAATATTTGAGTTACATTCTGCCTGCAGTTGCCCTGAAAATAATACAATAATACTGAGTAACATAATATTGATTTTCTTAGTAGTCATATTCAATTCCTTATTAATTATGAAGCCATAGTTATAAGTGTATCACTATTGCAATTTGTACTTGCCGTTTAATATCATCAATTAATTCTGATAACTGTTGTAATAATTTATACTTACTACTTTTACGGGTATCCACTCGGTGAATAACCTGACATATTCTCATTGCTTTATTTCGCAATTCTGTTCCCAATGTATATTTGTGATAACGAGGGAAATATCTAACAGCAACTTCAATGGCTATCAACAATTGATTTACCTGACGCCAAATTGGCAATTGTCGATAGTCCATTGATATTTCCCTTGTGAAACCCAAAAACCAATCACTGTCAGGGTTTGCGAACCAACCTGACTCGAT
>JAAEPH010000206.1 GCA_024232855.1 Gammaproteobacteria bacterium | reverse complement strand
TCCTATCGCGGTCGGCAACCATCGCCAATTGCTGGCGTAAGGAGAGTATCTCGAGTTGGAGCGAAGCTCTGCTCCGCAGGAGATCCGCCAGTGTTGCGCCGAGGGTGGTAAGAATAGTTTTCATACAGGAAACGCTACCCGCCCGCAGTCGGAAAAGTCAAGTAAATCACCGCGTACTGGGTTTTTGGTAGGGACAGGCGCAGGAAACGCGCTATTCAACAGTCACCGACTTGGCGAGGTTGCGCGGTTGATCGACATCGGTGCCGCGCAGTACCGCGACGTGATAACTGAACAGCTGTAACGGTATCGTCGACAGGATCGGCGTCACCCACCTGGTGTCGCAGTCCATTTCGATGACGACGTCGTCGGGGGCCGGGTCGAGGTGCGCGCCGCGATGGGCAAAGACGTAGAGCTTGCCGCCACGCGCCTTGACCTCCTGCATGTTGGAGTGCAGCTTTTCCAGCAGGTCGTCATTGGGCGCAACCACGACCACCGGCATATCGGCATCGACCAGCGCCAGCGGGCCGTGCTTGAGCTCGCCGGCCGGGTAAGCCTCGGCGTGGATATAGGAAATCTCCTTGAGCTTGAGCGCGCCTTCCATCGCGATCGGATGATGCTCGCCGCGCCCGAGGAACAGGGCGTGCTCCTTGTCGACAAAGTCTTCGGCAATGGCCTCGATACGCGCATCCAGCCGCAGTAATTTATCGACCAGTCCCGGCAGTCGGTTGAGTTCGCCAACGATAGCGGCGATGGTTTCTTCGTCGAGCCGCTGTTGCTTCTTGCCGAGCGCCGCCACCAGCAGCAGCATCGCCACCAGCTGCGTGGTAAACGCCTTGGTCGAGGCGACGCCGATCTCGGGCCCGGCACGGGTCATCATGACGAGCCTGGATTCACGCACCAGCGAGGACTCGGGCGCATTACAGATACTGAGGCTGCCGCAGTAGTTTTCCGAATCCAGGCTGCGCAGCGCCGACAGGGTATCGGCGGTTTCACCCGACTGCGACAGGGTGACGAACAACGTATTCTTCGGCACCACCGCCTTGCGGTATCGAAACTCGCTGGCCACCTCGACCTGGCAGGGTATATCGATCAGCCCCTCGATCCAGTAGCGCGCCACCATGCCGGCGTGGTAGCTGGTGCCGCAGGCGATGATCTGGATATTTTCGACCTCGTCGAAAATCGTATCCGCCTCGTGACCGAAAACCGCATCGAGCACGGCCCTGTCGCTGACGCGCCCTTCCAGGCACTCGGAAATCGCCTGCCCCTGTTCGTGAATTTCCTTGAGCATGTAATGGCGATACTCACCCTTGTTGGCGGAATCGCCGTTGAACTCGCTGATTTTAACCTCGGGTTGTTTCGCCGCACCAGCCGCGTCGTATACCTGGTAATCTTGCCGGTTCAGCACCACGTAATCGCCTTCCTCGAGGTAGATGAAGCGGTTGGTCACCGGTAGCAATGCCGAGACGTCGGAAGCGATAAAGTTTTCCCTGATACCGATGCCTACCACCAGCGGGTTACCGCGACGGCAGGCGACCAGGGTATTCGGATTATCGGTGCCGATGATGCCGAGCGCGAAAGCGCCCTCGAGTTCATCGACCGCCTTTTTCACCGCGGTAAACAGGTCGTCGCTGTAATAGCTGTCGATCAGGTGCGCGACCACCTCGCTATCGGTTTCGGAACTGAATTCGTAACCGGCCGCGAGCAAGCGTTCGCGTATGCCCTTGTAGTTTTCGATGATGCCATTGTGGACCACGGCAACCCGATCGCTGGAAAAATGGGGATGGGCGTTGATTTCGGAAGGTTCGCCATGCGTCGCCCAGCGCGTGTGGGCGATGCCGATATGCCCGGGTTGCTCCTCCGGCATCCTGGCTTCGAGTTCCTTCACCTTGCCAAGCGCGCGAAATCGTTCCAGTTTCTGATCCTGGATCAGCGCCATGCCGGCCGAATCGTAGCCGCGATACTCGAGCCGATATAAGCCTTCGAGCAGTATCGAGCTAACGTCGCGTTGCGCGAGGGCACCTACTATTCCACACATGGAATTATTTTTCCTCGGTTTGCTTTAGCGGTTTCGACCAACCGTCGATGGCAACCTGTTTCGCGCGCGACAGCGAAAGCTTGTCGGCGGGCACATTGTGTGTGATCGTCGATCCGGCGCCGATGGTGGCGTTACGGCCCACCGTCACAGGCGCTACCAGCTGGGTGTCCGAGCCGATGAAAACGCCGTCTTCGATGATGGTCCTGGACTTGTTGACGCCATCGTAATTACAGGTGATGGTGCCGGCGCCGACGTTGACCGCGCTGCCCATTTCGGTATCGCCGATATAGCTCAGGTGGCTGATCTTGCTGCCCTTGCCGATACGAGACTTCTTGATTTCGACGAAATTACCGATCTTGACGTTATCGTCAAATTCGGCGCCGAGACGGATTCGCGCGAAGGGACCGATACTGACATTGTGCCCGATGATCGCATCCTCGATCGACGTCATCGGCTTGATCTCACTGCCGGCGGCAATACGCGTATTACGGATGACGCAATTGGCGCCGATACGCACGTTATCGCCGAGGCTGACCGTACCTTCGAAAACGCAATTGACGTCAATCTGGACGTCTTGCCCGACACTCACTTCGCCGCGAACGTCGATGCGGGCCGGGTCAAACAACTTGACCCCCTGGGCCATCAAGGCATTCGCGGCGCGTTCGCGGTAGAGCGTTTCGACAAGCGCCAGCTGCTGCTGATTGTTGATGCCGTTGACTTCGTTGGCGTCCTCGCAGACCACGGCCGCTACCGTGTCGCCGGCAGCGGCGGCGAGCGCGACCACGTCGGTCAGGTAGTATTCACCCTGGGCGTTGGTATTGTCGAGCGCCATCACCAGATCACGCAGGCGTTCACCCCGGATCATCAGGATCCCGGAATTGCATTCGCCGATTTCGGCCTCGGCGGGAGTGGTATCCTTTTGCTCGACGATGGCGCCGACCTTGCCATTTTCGGCCCTGACGATACGACCGTAGCCGAAGGCATTCGCGGGGATAAAACTCAACACGCCAACCGTGGCGTCAGCGCTTTGTTGGAGCAGGCGCGAGATGGTTTGGGCACGGATCAGCGGCACGTCGCCGACCAGCACCAGTACGTCATTGCCCGGTTCAATCGTATCCAGGCATTGTTGCAGCGCGTGACCGGTGCCCAGTTGCTCGGCCTGCTCGACGAAGACCAGTTGCTCGTCCTGCATCGCCTCGCGCACCTGCCCGGCGCCATGGCCGATGACCACGATTACCTGGTCGGGTTGCAGCTTGAGGCTGGTTTCGACAACGTGATGCAGGATCGTTTTTCCGGCAAGTTCGTGGATGACCTTGGGGCGCACCGATTTCATGCGCGTTCCCTGTCCGGCAGCGAGAATGACAACAGTAAGAGGCATGGGTGAATTCTAGAACAAAATCAGCTTCGTATTGTAGTCTACTGTGCAATTCGAGTCATTTCGGAACGCATGCGGTGGGATGATATTAAATGACGGGTTGTAAACTCGTACGCTCGAGGGTTCGGTCCGTAAGAGAGGCTGGATCCCGGATAAGCGCCGCGCGCTTTCCGGCGGTCCGACGTATCGGATGACAAAAAAGGGGCCGTGGGCCCCTTTTTGTCACTTTTTCCTGAGTTTCTTGATGGCGGCGATCTGCGCGGCGGCGGCGGCAAGTTCGGCCTTGGCCTTGGCCACGTCGAGGTCCGATTGCTGATCGACGAGCGCTTCCTCCGCCCGCTTCTGCGCTTCCAGCGCCGCGGCCTCGTCGAGGTCGTGGGCGCGGATTGCGGTATCCGACAGCACCGTCACCAGGTGCGGCTGCACCTCGAGTATGCCGCCGGAGATAAAAAAGAACTCTTCCTTGCCATCGCCCATGTCGAGACGAATTTCGCCCGGCTTCAACGGTGATATCAGCGGGGTGTGGCGCGGCGCGATACCGACTTCACCCATCACTGCCGGCGCGTACACCATGTACGCCTCACCGGAGAAGATCTGCTCTTCGGCGCTGACGATATCGACATGAATGGTATTTGCCATAACGTTACCTTACAGGTCCTTGGCTCTCTCAGCGACTTCTTCGATGCCGCCAACCATGTAGAAGGCCTGTTCCGGGTACTGGTCCATTTCGCCTTCGAGAATCTGCTTGAAGCTGGAAATGGTGTCCTTGACCGATACGTACTTGCCGGGAGAACCGGTAAATACCTCGGCGACGAAGAACGGCTGCGACAGGAAGCGCTGGATCTTACGCGCGCGGCTGACGGCGAGCTTGTCTTCTTCGGAGAGTTCGTCCATACCCAGGATGGCGATGATATCCTTGAGCTCCTTGTAACGCTGCAACAAGCCCTGTACGCCACGCGCGGTGTCGTAGTGCTCGTTGCCAACCACGTTCGGATCGAGGATTCGAGAGGTCGAGTCGAGCGGGTCAACCGCCGGGTAAATACCCAGTTCCGCGACCTGGCGCGACAGTACCAGAGTCGCGTCAAGGTGCGCAAAAGTTGTTGCCGGTGACGGGTCGGTCAAATCGTCCGCCGGGACGTAAACCGCCTGGAAGGAAGTGATCGAGCCGGTCTTGGTCGAGGTGATACGTTCCTGCAATACACCCATTTCGAGTGCCAGGGTCGGCTGGTAGCCTACCGCGGACGGCATACGTCCGAGCAGTGCCGATACCTCGGTACCCGCGAGCGTGTAACGGTAGATGTTGTCGACGAACATCAATACGTCGCGGCCTTCGTCACGGAAGTACTCCGCCATGGTCAAACCGGACAGCCCCACGCGCAGGCGGTTTCCAGGCGGTTCGTTCATCTGGCCGTAAACCAGCGCCACCTTGTCGAGTACGCCGCCGTCGGTCATTTCATGGTAAAAGTCATTTCCTTCACGCGTGCGCTCGCCGACGCCCGCGAATACCGAGAATCCGGAGTGCTCGACCGCGATGTTACGAATCAACTCCATCAGGGTTACCGTCTTGCCCACGCCGGCGCCGCCGAACAGGCCGATCTTACCGCCCTTGACGATCGGCATGATCAGGTCGATAACCTTGATGCCGGTTTCGAGGATTTCGGTGGTGGCAGCCTGCTCGTCGTAAGTCGGCGGCTTGCGGTGGATCGGCATGCGGCTTTCCTCGCCGATCGGACCCTTTTCGTCGATCGGGTTACCGAGTACGTCCATGATGCGGCCCAGGGTCTTCTGCCCCACCGGCACCGTGATCGGCTGCCCGGTGTTGCTGACTACGAGGCCGCGGCGCAGGCCCTCGGCGGCACCCATCGCGATGGTGCGCACGACGCCGTCACCGAGCTGTTGCTGCACTTCCAGCGTCAGCCCTCCAGCCTCGGAGATCAGGAGTGCATCGTAAACCTTGGGAACAGCGTCTCGGGGAAATTCTACGTCGACGACCGCGCCGATTACTTCCACGATATTACCTGTGCTCATCTGTTGATCCTCTGTTAAATCTCTAAAATTCTAAATCCGCTCTACTAAGCGTCCATTTGGTCATTGCGAGCCCCGGGTTTCACCGGCATGTCTTGAAGATTGCTTCGTTCCGCCACGGCCTTCGGCCTCGGGGTCCTCGCAATGACTCCTGGTTAAACTGCCGCCGCACCGCCGACGATTTCGCTGATTTCCTGCGTAATCGAGGCCTGGCGCTCGCGGTTGTAAATCAGTTGCAGCTCGTCGATCATCTCACCGGCATTGTCGGTGGCGTTCTTCATCGCGAGCATGCGCGCGGCCATTTCGCAAGCCACGTTCTCGACCACGCCCTGGTAAACCAGCGACTCGATGTAGCGATCCAGCACGCTGTCGAGTACTTCCTTGGAATCGGGCTCGTAAATGTAATCCCAGTGATGTTTCAACTGCTCGTCCTGCGAGGGCTCGATCGGCACCAGTTGGGTAATCGTCGGCGCCTGCGTCATGGTGTTGACGAATTCGTTGCTGATCAGGTAGATCGCGTCGACCTCGCCTTTCTCGTAAGCGCCCAACAGCACCCGCATCGGGCCGATAATCTGCGCCATTTCGGGGCTGTCGCCGATATGACTGGTTTCGGCGACGACCCTGGCGCCGATGCGCTTGAAAAAACCCAGCGCCTTGGTGCCGAAGGTGACCACCTCGATCTCGACACCTTTGTCGACGAGGTCTCCGACGAGGTCCAGTGTCTTCCTGAACATGTTGGTGTTGAGGCCGCCGCAGAGACCGCGGTCGGTCGATATGGCAACAATGCCGACACGCTTGACTTCACGCTCGACCAGGAAGGGGTGCTTGTACTCGGCATTCGCGATCGCCACGTTACGCACCACGCTGGCGATGCGCTGCGCATAGGGGCGCGTGGCGAACATCTGGTCCTGGGCGCGGCGCATCTTGCTCGCCGCCACCATTTCCATCGCCGCGGTGATCTTCTGAGTGTTTTTAACACTCGCGATCTTGGTCTTTATCTCTTTGCCGCCAGCCATGTTTAAGCTCTCTTAGTAAACGCCGTTAGCCTTGAAATCTTCGATGGCCGCCTTGATCTCGGCCGCGACATCGTCGTTGTAATCGCCGCTCTCGTTGATGCTGTCGATCATCGCCTGGTTATTGGAGCGAATATGCGCCAGCATCGCATCCTCGAAGGCCACCACCCTGGTGCCTTCGACATCATCGAGGTATCCCTCGTTGGCTGCGTACAGCGAAATCGCCATTTCCGCAACCGACATCGGCGAGTACTGGCGCTGCTTCATCAACTCGGTAACCCGCTGACCGCGTTCCAGCTGCTTGCGCGTGGCCTCGTCGAGATCGGATGCAAACTGCGAGAATGCCGCCAGTTCGCGGTACTGCGCGAGTGCGAGTCGCACACCGCCGCCGAGCTTCTTGATGATCGCCGTCTGCGCGGCGCCGCCAACACGCGATACCGACAGACCGGCGTTGATCGCGGGCCGGATACCGGCGTTGAACAGGTCCGATTCGAGGAAGATCTGACCATCGGTGATGGAGATAACGTTGGTCGGTACGAAGGCCGATACGTCACCACCCTGGGTTTCGATGATCGGCATCGCGGTGAGCGAACCGGTCTTGCCCTTGATCTCGCCATCGGTAATCTTTTCGACATAGTCGGCGTTGATACGCGCGGCACGCTCCAGCAGACGCGAGTGCAGGTAGAAAACATCACCCGGGTAGGCTTCGCGTCCCGGCGGACGACGCAGCAGCAGCGACACCTGGCGGTAAGCCCAGGCTTGCTTGGTGAGGTCATCGTATATGATGAGCGCGTCTTCGCCGCGATCGCGGAAGTATTCACCCATGGTGCAACCCGAGTAGGGTGCGATGTATTGCAGCGCCGCCGAGTCGGAGGCATTCGCGGCAACCACGATGGTGTGCTCCATGGCACCGAATTCTTCGAGCTTGCGCACGACGTTGGCAATGGTCGAGGCTTTCTGGCCGATTCCGACGTAAACGCACTTAATCCCGGTACCCTTCTGGTTGATGATCGCATCGATCGCAACAGCGGACTTACCGGTCTGGCGGTCGCCGATGATTAGTTCGCGCTGACCGCGACCGATCGGCACCATCGCGTCGATCGACTTGAGACCGGTTTGCACCGGCTGCGATACCGACTGGCGCGCGATAACGCCGGGCGCGACCTTTTCAATGGGTTCGAACTGTTTGGCGTCGATAGCGCCCTTGCCATCGATCGGCTCGCCGAGCGAGTTGACGACGCGGCCGAGCAGTTGCTCGCCGACCGGCACCTCGAGGATACGGCCGGTACACTTGGCAGTGTCGCCCTCAGAGATGTGCTCGTAGTCGCCGAGGATTACCGAGCCGACCGAATCGCGCTCGAGGTTGAGGGCCATACCGTAGGTGTTGCCTGGAAACTCGATCATCTCGCCCGACATGACGTCGGCAAGACCATGAATGCGGGCGATACCATCCATCAGGCTGACAATCGTGCCCTCGGTCCTGGCTTCGGCCGTGCTTTCAAAGTTCTTGATGCGATCTTTGATGAGTTCGCTAATTTCTGACGGATTAAGTTGCATCGCGTTTATCCCGTAATCTTAATAATCTGTTATTTGTTGAGCGCAACGGCCAGTTTGTCCATGCGCCCGCTGGCCGAACCATCGATAACCAGGTCACCCGCGGTGACGATCGCACCGGCGATCAGGCTGTCATCGACTTCGGTCGTAATACTGACTTCCTTGCCGAGCCGCTTGGCCATGCTGGCGGCAATTCTTTGCTGCTGTTCGTCGCTTAGTTCATGCGCGCTACGCACCCGCACTTCGATCTTGCCCTCGGCTTCCTGCTTGAGCGTTTCGAACAACGCCGCAATCGCCGGCAGCGCCGCGAGGCGGCCATTCTCGGCGAGCAGGGAAACCAGGTTATCGAAATCGGCATCGAGCTCCGCTCCGGCGCCTTGCATCACCGACTGGAACAGTCCCGCCATGTCACCGGGGATCATCGCCGGTTGTTGCAACAGGGCGGACACGCCGTCATCGGCGGCGATCGACGCGGCCAATTCCAGATTGTCCTGCCAGGCCTGCAGCTTGCCCTCTTCGGACGCGAGTTCGAATATTGCTCTCGCGTAAGGTCGTGCGGCGGTTTCGAAATCAGACATGGTAGCTACTCACTCCGGGCCTAGATCTGCGCAACCAGTTCATCGAGCACGGCCGCATGCGCTTTGGCATCGACTTCGCGCTTGAGAATCTGCTGGGTGCCGGCCAGGGCGATCGCGGATACTTCCTTGCGCAAGTGCTCGCGCGCGGCTGTGATCTGCTGAGCGATATCCGCGCTCGCTGCCGCCTTGATCTTGTCGGCCTCGTCGCGCGCGCTATCCTTGGCTTCATCAACGATTTCGTTGGCGCGCTTCTGCGCCTGGTTGATGATTTCCTGAGCCTGCTGCTTGGCTTCACCGAGGCTTTCGCCAACTTTTGCCTGGGCGTCCTCGAGATCCTGTTGGCCGCGTTGCGCCGCGGCCAGGCCCTCGGAGATGCGCGCATTGCGCTCGTCCAGTGCTGCCATGAGTGGTGGCCATATATATTTCATGCAGAACCAGACAAACACGGCAAACGTGATCGTTTGTCCTATCAGCGTTGCATTGAAATTCATATTGCTGTCCTCGCCTTAATTTATATCTAAGCTGTGGATGTCAGTCGGGTAAGGTTTAGGCAACCGCGAACATGACATACATAGCCAGACCAACCGCGATCATCGGTACCGCGTCGACCAGGCCCATAACGATGAAGAACTGGGTACGCAGCATCGGGATCAGCTCCGGCTGACGCGCCGCGCCTTCGAGAAAGCGTCCGCCCAGTACACCGATACCTACAGCGGCACCGAGTGCGCCCAGGCCCATCATTAAAGCGCCAGCGATATATAACAAAGCTGATTCCATGGTTCTCTCCTAATAATTAGAGTGTGTTAAATAAAAGTTTAGTGATCTGTCTGCGACGCCATGTCCAGATACACGATGGTCAGCGTCATGAAGATAAACGCCTGCAAGGTAATAATCAGAATATGGAAAATCGCCCAACCCAGTTGCAAAAATCCACCCGATATGCCGAGTACCCAGCCACCGCTGTACATCAGGGCTATCAAGATGAATATCATTTCACCCGCATAGAGATTGCCGAACAGACGCAGGGCAAGTGATACGGGTTTTGCAATCAGTGTGACGCCTTCAAGCACGAGGTTGATCGGCATCATGAATTTGGGGAATGGATGGAAGGCCAGTTCGGCGAAGAAACCGCCGGGGCCTTTCATTTTCACGCTGTAATAGAGCACCAGTGCAAATACCGACAGTGACATGCCGAAGGTGATGTTGGGGTCGGTGCTGGGTACGATTTTCAAATAGGGTACGCCCATCAGGCTCGCGAGCCACGGAATGTGGTCAACCGGGATCAGGTCCATCAGGTTCATCAGGAACACCCAGACAAAAATGGTCAGGGCGAGCGGTGCGATTAGCGGGTTCTTGCCGGAAAAGGAGCCGCGCACGGAGTCATCGATAAATTCGATCATCATTTCGATGAAGTTCTGCAACCCGGTAGGTGCATCGGTGGAAGCTCTTTTTGCCGCCTTGCGAAAAATCCACAGGAAGAACAAGCCCAGACCGATGGAAAAGAACATCGAGTCGAGGTTGATCGACCAGAAACCCATTTCCTTGATCTCGTCGGCGCCGTGCGCGATACCCCAGCTGCCATCCGCCTTCTGTCCGTAGGTCAGATTGGTCAAATGGTGCTTTATGTATTCGCTTGGATTTGCGTAGCTGCCAGCCATATTCGATCAATTACCTTTTATAACAAACGGTGCTAACCAGCCGGATAATTGAATCAGTACAAATCCGGCAAACAAAACAACTGGATCCCAGGGGTAATCCGTGCTGAACGCCAACGCGAAAATCGCGCCCATGATTACCCACTTCCCGATCTCCGATCGGTATGCGTAGCCCAACCACAGCGCCGCACTTTCCCCCCCCGCGTCCCGCATCATCCTCAAATCGAAGTATGTTTTTGGAAACAGCGCCGCCACGCAGCCGACCAGGGCCGACATCGCCGCGCCAACATCCCAGAGCCCTGTACCCGCCAGGTAGGTAACCCCCAGAACATATTGAAGAACCAGCGTCCTTATAATCTGATTTTTCATCGCTTTTCCGGACGCCGCCCCAGCTTTTCATACCCCGGTAGAAAAAGCGGATGCAGAGTATAACGGACTTAATTACGAATAATCAATGACCGAAACAAATATATTTATAACGAAAAATGTTCGAGTATTCCTTCCAGTTCGGCGCTGCTGTGAAAGCTGATTAACAGCTGCCCGGAACCCTTTTTTCCCGGCTTGATTTTGACGCCGGCGCCGAGTTTTTCGCTGATTTTACGTTCGAGACGCCTGATGTCGGGATCGGCCGCCACGGGTTTAGCCTTGACCGTGCCTTGCGCGGCGAGGGTTTTCTTCACCAGCAGTTCGGTTTCCCGCACCGACAGTCCGCGATTGACCACCAGCTTCGCAATTTCGACCTGATCGTGACGGATCAACGCCAGTAATGCGCGCGCGTGTCCCATGTCGAGCAAACCCTTGTTGACCTGCTGCTTGACCGGTTCAGCCAGATCGAGCAGACGTATCAGGTTACTGACGGCGGCGCGCGAGCGGCCTACCGATTCGGCAACCTGTTGATGGGTAAGGTCAAATTCTTCGGTCAGACGCAAAAAAGCCTGTGCTTCCTCGAGCGGATTGAGGTCTTCGCGCTGGATGTTTTCGATCAGCGCGATCGCCGCCGCCGAGCGCGCATCGAGTTCGCGTATCACCGCCGGGATCTTTTGCAGGCCGGCGAGCTGGGCCGCGCGCCAGCGCCGTTCACCGGCGACCAGCTCGAAATGATTGCCCTCGGGCCGCACCACGATCGGTTGGACGACGCCCTGCGCGCGAATCGAATCGGCGAGTTCCTGTAGTGCTTCCTGCTCGAACACCTGACGCGGCTGATAGCGACCGCGCTGAATTCGATCGATGTCGAGTTCGCTCAGACCATCCGCGTTTTCCGCGTCATCCGTACCCGCAACATCATCGATGTTGCCGATTAACGACCCGAGCCCTCTACCTAAGCGCTTTTTTTTCATAGTATCTATTGATTAACGTAATGGTGTTGCTTGGCGGCGCGGCGCAATATTTCGCCCGCGAGTGCGAGATAAGCCATCGAGCCACGCGACTTACTGTTGTACTTGAGAATCGACTGGCCGAAGCTGGGCGCCTCGGCGAGCGCGACGTTGCGTGGGATCACCGTGCGATAAACGCGGTCGCCAAAATGCTCGACCAGCTCGTTGGAGACGTCGTTGGAAAGATTGTTGCGCGGGTCGTACATGGTGCGCAACAAGCCTTCGACCCGAATCTCCGGGTTTACGCTGATGCGTACCTGCTCGATGGTATCGAGCAGTGAAGACAGCCCCTCGAGCGCATAGTACTCGCATTGCATCGGGATGATGACGCCATCGGCGGCGACCAGCGCATTGACCGTGAGCATGTTCAGCGACGGTGGGCAATCGATGAGGATGTAGTCGTAGTTATCGCGCAGCGGCGCGAGCGCAAGCGCGAGCTGGCGCTCGCGTCCAATCTTGTTGACCAGCTGAACTTCGGCCGCGGTCAGATCGGCATTGGCCGGCAGGATATCGTAGCCGGCTTCGGGCGTATGTTGCAACGCGCGGCTGGCGCTGGCATCGCCCAGCAACATATCACAGACGCTGACTTCGAGCTGGTTCTTGTCGACGCCGCTGCCCATGGTGGCGTTGCCCTGCGGATCCATATCGACCAACAGCACACGCCGCCGGGTCGCCGCCAGCGCGGCGGCCAGGTTGACCGTGGTCGTTGTTTTGCCCACCCCGCCCTTTTGATTGGCTATGGTAATTATGTTAGTCATTTGTGGGTCACGGCTGGATCATATCTGTGTTATCGCCACCAGGCTGCGCTTTTCGCGAATTCCCGGCACCTGCAATGTTTCCTCCTCGAATACAAACCTGGAACTATCCAGCTTACCGGCTTCTTCCGGCTTGAGCCCGGTTTTCATGGTCAGCAAGCGGGTTTGGGGCGCCATCAAGTGCACGACGCTGTCGCAGAACCCGGTCAGCGAAGCATAGGCGCGGCTGACGATGAAGTCCGGCGAGTCGGGCGCATGATAGTCCTGAACCCGCGCCTGCACAACCTGGGCATTTGCAAGCCGGCAGTGGGCGATGGCCTGGCGTATGAAACGCGTTTTACGGGAATTGCTGTCGAGCATGATCCACAAGGTTTCGGGCATGGCGATGGCGAGCGGAATGCCCGGCAGACCGGCGCCGCTGCCGACATCGATCGCCCTGCGACAACCCGCCAGTTTCGGCAGGATCGAAAGGCTGTCGAGCAAATGGTAGTTCAGCATCTTCGACAGGCCGCGAATCGACGTCAGGTTATATACCCGGCTCCACTTTTCCAGCAGGTAGAGGTATTCCAGCAACTGGTCGTACTGGGGCTGCCGCAGTTCGAGACCCAGCGCTTCGGCGCCCGCACGTAGTTCGCCATTGAGATCCATTCAGGCGGCGGACAAAGGGGGCAAAACCCAACGAAACTCGCTTACGCCCAAAAACGACGTCATTGCTTCGCTGCAGCCAAAGCAATCTCTCGAAGTATGGTATACCGCCAGGAGATTGCCGCGTCGCTGGCGCTCCTCGCAATGACGGAAAAGTAAGGTCCACTCGGAAAGGTACCCTTTATCCATATTTCTCCGCACCTGCATTCGCATTAACCGGATGTGGCTTGCTGAAAGGGTCCCGTCCCCTTTGTTTCGTGGCGCTTGAGATGTACCAGCAGCAGCGAAATCGCGGCCGGGGTGACGCCGGATATGCGTCCGGCCTGGCCGATAGTGGCCGGGCGATGCTGCTCCAGTTTCTGGCAAACTTCATTGGACAGGCCTCGCACCTCGGCGTAATCGAGCCCATCGGGCAACCGAGTTTGCTCGTGTTTGCTGGCCTTGTCGATCTCCTGTTGCTGGCGATCGAGGTAGCCGGCGTACTTGACCCTGACCTCGGCCTGCGCGCACACGGGCTCCGGCCAGGATTCGTCGCCGTCGATGAACGGCATCAGGTCATCGATCGACAGTTCGGGCCGCTTGAGGATTTCATCGAATCGATACTCCCGCGTCAACGGGCTTTGCAGCCTGGGCTGCAACGCGAGCGCGGCATCGGTATGCGGTCGCAGCCATTGATCACGCAGGCGCTGCTCGAGCCGGGCCAACTGTTCACGGTATTGCTCGAATGCGAGCCAGCGATCGTCCGGAACCAGGCCGAGTTCACGCCCGCGTTCGCTAAGTCGCAGATCGGCGTTGTCTTCGCGCAGCATCAGGCGATACTCGGCGCGCGAGGTGAACATGCGGTAGGGCTCGTTAGTGCCGCTTGTGATCAGGTCGTCGACCAGCACACCGAGGTAAGCCTGGCTGCGCTTCAGTTCGAGCGCCGGTTTGCCCTGTACCCGGGCCGCGGCATTGGCGCCGGCCATCAACCCCTGAGCGGCGGCTTCTTCGTAGCCGGTGGTGCCGTTGATCTGCCCGGCAAAATAGAGGCCTTCGATGAAGCGGGTTTCCAGCGTCGGGCGCAGGTCGCGCGGATCGAAGTAATCGTACTCGATCGCGTAACCCGGACGTGTAATGCGGGCCTGCTCGAAGCCGACCATGCTGTTGACAAAGCGTTGTTGCACGTCGAAAGGCAGGCTCGTGGAAATGCCGTTGGGATAGACTTCACCCAGCTTCAGGCCTTCGGGTTCGATAAATACCTGGTGCGAGGACTTGTCGGCAAAACGCAGCACCTTGTCCTCGATCGACGGGCAGTAGCGCGGCCCCACACCCTCGATATCACCGCTGAACAACGGCGAGCGATGCAGGCTGTCACGAATGATGTCGTGGGTCTTTTCGTTGGTATGGGTGATGTGACAACTTATCTGCTCGGGATGCAGGCCGACATCGCCCATGGTCGAAAATACCGGCAGCGGGTCGTCTCCCGGCTGCTCTTCGAGGCGGCTGTAGTCGATGCTGCCGCGAGCGATGCGCGGCGGCGTCCCGGTTTTCAGTCGATCGACACGAAAAGGACGCGCACGCAGGCGTTCGGCGAGCTCGGTTGCGGGGGGATCACCGGCGCGTCCTCCGGCATGACTGGATTCGCCGACGTGGATCTTGCCGTCGAGAAAGGTGCCCACGGTCAACACTACCGTCGGCGCGAAAAAACACAGGCCGAGCTGAGTTACCACGCCCTCGATGACGTCATTGTTTTCGATCAGGTCGACCACGGCTTGCTGAAATATGGAAAGCCCCGGCTGGTTTTCGAGCTTTTCCCGGATCGCCATGCGATACAGCTGACGATCGGTCTGCGCGCGCGTGGCGCGCACCGCCGGACCCTTGCGCCGGTTGAGAATGCGAAACTGGATGCCGGCCTTGTCCGCGGCAAGCGCCATTTCGCCACCGAGCGCATCGACCTCCCTGACCAGGTGCCCCTTGCCGATACCGCCGATAGCAGGGTTGCAGGACATTTGCCCGAGGGTATCGATGCTGTGGGTCAACAGCAGCGTATCGACACCCATACGCGCCGCCGCAAGCGCGGCCTCGGTACCCGCATGCCCGCCGCCGACCACGATCACATCGAAACGCCTGTTAAAGTCCATAACCGCCGATAATACCAAAAAGGGCGCGCATTCTAGCGTAAACCTGTCCATTTCCAAAATCCCCGCACCCGTCGGTCCGATGCGTCGGACCGGCGCAAGCAGGAACCTTGCAACGCGCTGTATTAGCTTGGATTTAGATATAGGTTCTCGCAGAGGCGCCGGGAGCGCAGTGGGCGCGGCGGCGGAAGTGGGTGTCGTACGACTGGCGTGATTCGCCGGGTTAGCGGTATACCCCTTCACCTATCACCGCGGGCCCAGCGCTCTCCGCGCCTCCGCGAGAACCGAATTCAGAAACCGCGCAAATACAGCGCGTTGCAAGATCCCTGCTTGCGCCGGGATGGCGGGTTCAGGCGTGGGTGGAGATCAGATCGGGCAGGTCGAGCATGCGGTCGAAGACGTGGTGGGCGCCGCTGGCTTGCAGGCGGTGGGCCGGCATCAGTTCGGCGAAGCCGAAGACTCGCATGCCGGCCGCGAGGGCGCCGGTGACGCCGATGGGGCTGTCCTCGACGACCAGGCAACGCGCGGGGTCGGCGACACCCATGGTGCGCGCCGCGTGCAGGTAGATATCGGGATGCGGCTTGCCGCGTTCGACCTCGCTGGTACTGAAGATATTGCCATCGAAAAAGCGCATCAGGCCGGTTTTACCGAGGGTCATGCGCATCTTGTCATGCGAACCGCTGGAGGCGACGCAATAAGGCAGCGGCAGGGTACCGAGCACGCTATCGATTCCATCGATGGCCTGCACGGTTTTTTCGAGCGCGTCATTGATATCGCGCTGGTAGCGCAGGTCGAGCTCGGGCGGGGGCGGTTCACCGATGATCGCCTCGATTTTTTGCAGGCATTGCGCACGTGAATGCCCGACGAAGGTATCGAACATGTCATCCAGGGTAAATTGCAGGTCGCAGACTTCGTCGAGCACGCGCGCGAACACTTCGTTGGCGACACGCTCGCTGTCGACCAGCACGCCGTCACAATCGAAGATGATCAGGTCAAACGACTGGCTCAACTAGACCGGGCCCGGAGGGTCTTTCCTGGCAATGGTGGTGGCGAGTGACACCATCGACGCCAGGTCGGCGAGATTGGCCGGCACCACCAGCGTGTTGCCTTCTTTCGCGAGGTTGCCGAACTGCGCGATATAGGCTTCGGCGACGCGCAGTTGCATCGCCGACTCGCCACCCTCGGACACCAGCGATTGCGCCACGCGATGCAAACCCTTGGCGGTCGCGGTGGCGACTTCGAGTATCGCCTGGGCTTCACCCTCTGCCTCGTTGATCTGTTGCTGCTTGGCGGCCTCGGATTCCTTGATCACGCGCTGCTTTTCACCTTCGGCCTCGTTGATCTTGGCGTCCCGCTCACCTTCGGAGGTCAGGATTACCGCGCGCTTTTCGCGTTCGGCGCGCATCTGCTTTTCCATCGCGCTGAGTACATCGTGCGGCGGGTTGATGTTCTTGATTTCGTAACGCAGCACCTTGACGCCCCAGGGGTCGGACGCCTTGTCGAGTTCGGCGACGACGTTGGAGTTGATCATGGCGCGCTCCTCGAAGGTTCGATCGAGCGCGATCTTGCCAATTTCGCTACGCAGCGTGGTTTGCGCGAGCTGCGAAATGGCGAAGGCATAGTCGTTGATACCGTAGGACGCCCGTTCCGGGTCGAGCACCTGCATGTACAACACGCCGTCGACGCCGACCTGCACGTTGTCGTTGGTGATACAGATCTGCTCGGGGATATCGACAGCCAGTTCCTTGAGGCTATGGCGGTAAGCGGTGCGCTCGATAAACGGAATCAGGATGTGAAAGCCGGCGCGCAGGGTGCGACTGTACTTACCCAGGCTTTCGACCACGTAGGCGCTTTGCTGCGGCACCACCACGGCGGTCTTGAAGATGACCAGGATAACGACGACCGCGCCGGCGATGGATACCCAGAATGCAAAATTACCGTACATGATTATTCTCCCTGTTGTTTAGCTTTAACCGTATCGAGCTTGAGGGTAAGCCCGTCGACAGTACTGACTTGCACATGCTGCCCCTGCTCGAATACTTCGCCGCTGACATTGAGTACGGTCCACTCGGTGCCGCGATACGCCAGGCGCCCTTTTTCACCGGGCTGCAGCTCCTGTTCGACGGTGACGACCTCACCGGCGGGCCCGATTTCATAACCGACGCCCGAGCCGCGCAGCTTGGCGTACAGGTTTTTGCGGAAAAAGACCATCATCACCAGCGCAATGATTGAGAATACGACCCACTGCAACCAGGGCTCCAGGCCGGCGCCCGTCAGCTCCACCAGGCCGGTGAGCGCTGCCGCCACACCGATGAACACCAGGTAAAAACCCGCGTCCACGATCAGCAACTCGGAACCAAGCAGCAACGCGCCTAAAATCATCCATCCCCACCAGGGCATCACATTCTCCTGTCAGATAGACAAATCATAGTATGTAAGCAGGGCTTTGCACGCAAGCGCAGAATCCCAACCCGTTTCTCGCAGTGGCGCGGGGAGCGCCGGGATCGCGAAGAATGAGTTGGGTTTCGTATAGCCGACACAGGTCGGGGGCTTCGCATGGCAGGCACGGCTCGCCAGGTCAGGGGTATGCGCCTTCAATAATCTCCGCGCACCCGGCGGACTCCGTGCCTCTGCGAGAACCTGTAACCGGATAATGCGCAATCATTGCAAGGCCTATACGTCGGACCGCCCTGCTTGCGCAGGGATGACGGGTTCAGGACTGGGAAGTGGTTAGCGCCTGGTCGATGTCCCAGAGAATGTCGTCGAGGGTTTCGAGGCCGACCGAGATGCGCACCATGTCCGGGGTGACGCCGGCGGCGATCTGCTGCGCTTCGCTGAGCTGGCGGTGGGTCGTCGATGCCGGGTGAATAATCAAAGTGCGCGCGTCGCCGACATTGGCGAGGTGGCTCATGAACTGCGCATTGTTGATAAATTTCTCGCCGGCCGCGCCGCCGCCCTCGACACCGAAGCTCATGATCGAACCCGCGCCGTTGGGCAGGTATTTTTCCACCTGCGCCTGGTAAGGATTACCTTCGAGGCCCGCGTAGTTCACCCAGCTGACGGCCGGGTGATCGAGCAAAAACTGCGCCACGCCCCTGGCGTTGGCGCAATGCCGGTCCATGCGCACCGGCAGGGTTTCAATGCCCTGCAGCAGCATGAAGGCGTTGAACGGGCTCAGTGCCTGGCCGAGCGTGCGCAGGGTCTCGCAACGCGCTTTCATGGTGAAGCCAAAATCGCCGAAGGTTTCATAAAAACGAATGCCGTGATAGCCGTCCGACGGTTCGGTCATGCCCGGGAAGTTGCCATTGCCCCAGTCAAATCTGCCCGACTCGACCATGACGCCGCCCATGCTGGTGCCGTGACCACCGAGAAACTTGGTGGCCGAGTGCACCACGATATCGGCGCCGTGATCGAACGGCTTGCATAGATATGGCGTCGCGAAGGTGCTATCGACGATCAGCGGAATGCCGGCGTCGTGCGCGACCGCGGCGATGGCCTCGATGTCGATGACATTATTAGTCGGGTTGCCGATAGTCTCGGCGTAAAGCGCCCTGGTTTTCGAGGTGATCGCCTTGCGAAAATTCTCGGGATCGTCGGAGTCAACAAAGGTAGTATCAATGCCCATCTTGCGGAAGGTCACGTCGAACTGCGAAAAGGTGCCGCCGTAAAGCGTTTTCGCCGATACCAGCTCGTCACCCTGCTGCATCAGCGTGAGGATGGCGGTCATCTGCGCCGCCATGCCGGAACTGACGGCGAGCGCGGCACGCCCGTTTTCGAGCGCCGCCATGCGCTCCTCGAAGACCGCGGTGGTCGGATTGGTCAGGCGCACATAGGTGTTGCCGAAAGTCTGCAAATTGAACAGGCTGGCGGCGTGTTCGGCGTCATCAAAAACGTAGGATGTAGTCTGGTAAATCGGCACGGCGCGCGCGCCGGTTATCGGGTCGGGGATCTGCCCCGCGTGCAGGCACAGGGTTTCGATACCAAATTTTCGATCTGCCATGACTCGCTCCGTTAGCGGTTAAACACCCTGGGGCGTTGCGCCGAGATTATGCCGGTGTTCACACCGATCGTATTCAGACCGCCAAACAGGCGCGCATACTCAATCTTCATGCAGCGATCCATAACCACTTCGAGGCCTGCATCACGCGCTTTTTGCGCAGCTTCCTCGTGGACTATATCAAGCTGCATCCACACGACTCTGGCCCTGATTTCGATAGCCTGGTCGACAAAAGGCGGGATACGCTCGGCGCGCTGAAACAGATCCACGACATCAACCGGTGTCGGTATGTCGCGTAAATCGGCATAACATTTCTGACCCAGGATTACGTCGTACTTCGGATTAATCGGGATCACCTCGAAGCCATGATCCAGCAGGTACTTGGCGGCAAAGTTACTCGGGCGTGACCAGTCGTCGGACAGGCCGACCATGGCAACGCGTTTGTAATCCGTGAGGATACGGCGTAAATCTTTGATGTCGGTCATAGCTGCCTGGCGCGTTCGCGTAGCTCGAATTTCTGGATTTTGCCGGTCGATGTTTTCGGCAACGGCCCGAACACGACCCGGCGCGGCGCCTTGAAATGCGCCATGTTGTCACGACAGAAATCGATAATTTCCTGCTCGCCGACGCTGGCGTCCTCGTGCAATGTTACGAAGGCGCAGGGCGTTTCGCCCCATTTCTCATCGGGCATGGCGGCGACCGCGGCTTCGAGCACGGCCGGGTGCCGGTAGAGCGTTTTCTCGATCTCGATGCTGGAAATATTTTCACCGCCCGAGATGATAATGTCCTTGGAGCGGTCCTTGATCTCGATATAACCATCCTCGTGGCAAACCGCGAGATCTCCCGAGTGGAAATAACCCCCGGCAAAGGCCTTGCGACTCGCTTCGGGATTCTTCAGGTAACCCTTCATGACGATGTTGCCGCGGAACATGATTTCGCCGATGGTTTCCCCATCGCGCGGCACCGGCTTCATGCTATCCGGATCGACCACGACCAACTCTTCAAGCATGGGGTAACGCACACCCTGGCGCGATTTCATTTCGGCCTGCTCGGTTATCGGCAGTTCATCCCATTCGGCATGCCAGGAACAAACCACGGCGGGGCCATAAACCTCGGTCAGGCCATAGGCATGGGTAACCTTGAAATTGAGACGCGCCATCGCCTCGAGAATTGCCGGCGGCGGGGCTGCCGCGGCAGTCATGATATTGACTTCGTGATCAATGCCCTCTTTTAGCTCGTCCTCGGCGTTAGCCATCAGGCTCATGACAATCGGCGCACCGCAGAGATGGGTCACGCGATGCTGTTTGAGCGCACTGAAAATGTGGTCGGCACGAACTGCACGCAAGCACACGCTGGTGCCGTTCAGGGCCGCTATCGTCCACGGGAAACACCAGCCGTTGCAGTGAAACATCGGCAGGGTCCACAGGTATACCGGGTGCGCGCCCATGTTCCAGGCCATCAGGTTGGAAACCGCGTTGAGGTGAGCACCCCGGTGGTGGGTTACCACGCCCTTGGGATCACCGGTGGTGCCCGAGGTATAACCGAGCGCAATCGCCTGCCACTCGTCGCGCGGCAGTTGCCAGTGAAATCCGGGGTCCCCCGAGGTGAGCAGCGCCTCGTATTCAATATCGCCGAGCAACTCGCCGCCTTCGACCGCGGCATCGTCGACGTCAATCACCAGCGGCGGCTCGTCGAGCTGCGCCAGCGCGGCCTTTATCGTCGGCGAGAATTCGCGATCCGTGAACAGCACGCGCGCGCCACCGTGGCGTAACTGGAAGGCAACCGTATCGGCGTCGAGACGAATATTGAGCGCGTGGATCACCGCGCCCGCCATCGGGATCGCGTAATGCGCCTCGAACATCGCCGGTACGTTGGGCAGCATCAGTGCGACCGTATCGTCTGCGCCCACGCCATGTTGGCGCAGGGCCGAGGCGAGCCGGCGACAACGGCTATAGGTCTCGGCCCAGCTATAACGTATATCGCCGTAGATTTGCGCGCAGTGTTGGGGGTAGACCGCTGCCGCGCGTTCGATGAAAGTCAACGGCGAAAGCGGGGAGTAATTCGCCTCGTTTTTGTCGAGATCGGTGGAGTATTGGTTCAATTCCCTTTCCATTCGGGTTTGCGTTTCTGAATGAATGCGTCGATACCCTCGCGCGCATCGTGCGAGTCCATGTTGCAGGTCATGCGCTCGCTGGCATAGGCGTAGGCTTCGGACAGGTCCAGCGGCAGCTGCCGGTAAAACATCTCCTTGCCGATACGGATCGCATGCGCCGACTTGGCGACAATTTTTTGCGCCAGCGCAAGCGTTGCCGATTCGAGCTCCTGCGCCGCTACCACCTCGTTGACGAGCCCGTATTGCTGCGCCGTCTGCGCCGAGATGAAATCGCCGGTCAACAGCATGTGCATGGCCTGCTTGCGGCCCATGTTGCGACTCAATGGCACCGCCGGGGTGGAACAGAACAGGCCGACGTTGATGCCCGATACCGCAAAGCGCGCTTCCTCGGCGGCAACCGCGAGATCGCACATAGCGACCAGCTGGCAGCCCGCCGCGGTAGCAATGCCATTGACCCGGGCAATCACCGGTTGTTGCAGCCGGTTGATGGTCAGCATCACCCTGGCGCACTGGTCGAACAGCGCCTGGTGAAATGCGCGCTCCTCGCTGGAACGCATCTGTTTGAGATCGTGGCCCGGACAAAACGCCTTGCCATTGGCGGCGATGATGACCACGCGCACCGAATCGTCGGCATCGATGGCGTCGAGCGCCGCCTGCAGTTCAGCGAGCATTTCAGATGAAAGCGCGTTGTACTGTGCCGGCCGGTTCAGCGTCAGCGTGGTAACGCCTTCGTTGTCTTCGCGCAGCAGAATGGGTTGTTCACTGGTTGCATCGACATTGGCATTCATCTGTTTGTCCTCACGGATACTTGTCAGGGATAAAAATAGAGAAATTGTCGCCGCGGCGCGGATCAGGCGGGATCCCGGCGCAGCGGCTGGCACATGCAATGCACGCCACCGCCGGCCCAGGTGAACATGGTCATGTCCGGGTCGTAGACTTCGAGTCCGATGGCGCGCATTTTCTGGTTGAGGTCGGTCGCCGCGAGCGTGGACAGCACCTTGTCGTTGCCGAGCGCGACCACGTTACAGCCAAGCGTCATGGTTTCCTCGAAAGTCGCCGGGATGATTTCGATATTCATTTTCCGGAGCCAGTCGACGATATCGGGGTCGGTGGTTTCGAGACAGACCGCGGCGCAATGCTCGGTCAGCATGCAGACCATCAGGTCGATGTGTACGTAGAAAGGATCGATCGGCGCAAATTTGATTTCCCAGCCCTCGTCGATGAACCACTGCGCCAGTTGCTTTGCCGCGATGCCTTCACTGCGATGGTCGGTGTAGCCAACCAGGGCCACGCCCGGCTTGATGATATTGAAATCACCGCCCTCGAAGTTACCCATCGAGACCATGTCGTAGATCGGCACCTTGTTTTCGAGGTAAAAGCGTAGCGCCGGGGCGTATTCACCACGACGCCGCGGATTGGCGAGCTGGCAGATGACGGCGCCATAAGGCGTCATGAATGACGAATCGCGCGCATAGACCTGCATCGGCGTGCCTTCATCGACCGGCAGGAAGTGGCATCGGGCGCCGGCCGATTCATAGGCCTGCACCATTTCAGCATGCTGGCGCCCCGCGAGGTCGGCATCGTAGACGCGACCGCGGCGCAGCGAATCGCGCACCAGTGAACTGTACTCGGCATTTTCGAGACCGAGCCAGCGAAAAGTATCGACCGGGCCGAGCAAGACGTCGCGCAACGGGCCGGTTTCGGATTTCAGGTACCAGTCCGTCATTTCCTGCGTGCCGCCGCCGGGCTTGCGGCAGCGTAGTGGATTTTGTGCGTCGAGTTCGTAATTGACGGGTGCGTTCATGGAATCCTCCAGAAATGTCGGTTGCAATCAAACCGGGAACCGGGCGAGGTCAGACATTACCGCCGTACGGCGCTATTTTCAATCACTATGCGGCAATCGGACCTGGATCCCGGCTCAAGGCCGGGATGACGATGGGGCGGTCGGGATGACGACGGGCGGTCGGGACGACGACGGGCGACCGGGATGGCGACGGGCGGTCGGGACGACAGTGGATGGAGCGTTGTCGTGTCGTGCTACTTCTGCACCTTGCGCGCAGCGTAAGACGAGTAGCCCAGCGCCGAGCGCTGGTTCAGATTGTCGGCGTACTCCTTGACATACTCGGTTACCGCCTTGAGGCTGCCCGCGCGTTTGCCCCTGATCACCGACGATCCTTCGCCGATCACGTATTCATACCATTCTCCTTCGGTGACGCCGTTCGGGGGGTCGGTCTTCTCGATACTTGCGATCGGAAACTTGCGCCCATTGGGTTCGACTACGGGTTGGTCAGTCATGATTTTTCCTCTTCACGCGCTATCATCACGCGGCGGCTCGACGGCCGGTTATGGCGCTGGCCGGCAGTTTTCGGCGCGCCATGTGCTGATTGAGCCCTGGCCTTGCGCGAGAAACGTTGCTGGGGCTTTTTCCTGTTGCCGGGACGGCCGCGCTCTATTGTTTCTGCCTTGATCGACGCATCGGGTTCGAAGCCGTTGATTACGCGCTTCGGAATCTCGCGTTTGATAACGCGTTCGATATCGCGTAACAGTTTCAACTCGTCGACACAAACCAGTGAAATGGCTTCGCCCTCGCGACCTGCACGGCCGGTGCGGCCGATGCGATGCACATAATCTTCGGGCACATTGGGCAGGTCGAAATTGACCACGTGCGGTAATTGATCGATATCGAGCCCCCGTGCGGCGATGTCGGTGGCGACCAGTACCTGCACCTTGCCCAATTTGAAATCGGCGAGTGCGCGGGTACGCGCGCCCTGGCTTTTGTTTCCGTGGATCGCGGCGGCATTGATGCCATCGCTAATCAGTTGCGTAGCGAGGCGGTTTGCGCCGTGTTTGGTGCGGCTGAAAACCAGCACCTGTTGCCAGCGTTGCGAACCGATGAGAAAGGACAGCAATTCACGCTTGCGGCTCTTGTCGACGGGGTGAATCACCTGTTCGATCGCTTCGACCGTGGTATTGCGCCGGGCGACCTCGACCAGCGCAGGAGATTCAAGCAGGCCATTGGCGAGTTTCTTGATCTCGTCGGAAAACGTAGCCGAGAACAGCAAAGTCTGCTTTTGTTTCGGCAGCAGGGCGAGCAGCTTGCGAATATCGTGTATGAATCCCATATCGAGCATGCGGTCGGCTTCGTCGAGTACCAGCAATTCTACACGAGAAAGGTCGACAGATCGCTGACTAACGTGATCGAGTAGCCGGCCCGGGGTCGCTACCAGGATATCGACGCCACGAATCAGCTTCTGTTTTTGCGGATTGATGCTGACACCACCGAACACCACGGTCGATCTCAGCGACAGTAAGCGGCCATAGTCGCTAACGCTATCGGCGACCTGCGCGGCGAGTTCGCGAGTCGGCGTGACTACCAGCGCGCGCACCGGGCGCCGGCTGCTTTTGGGTGGCTCGACCTTAGCCAGGCGTTGCAACATGGGCAGGGTGAAGCCGGCCGTTTTACCGGTTCCGGTTTGCGCACTGCCCATCAGGTCGCGACCCGCGAGGACCAGCGGGATGGCCTGGGTTTGTATGGGGGTTGGCGTATCGTAACCTTTTTCGGATACGGCACGGACCAGCTCGGCTCGCAGGCCAAGATTTTGGAATGACATGTTCAGATTTTCTCCAGCGATCAACCCGCCAGGACACATTGCTGCGGCTGGAACGGTCAGGGAAGATTTACGTGCTAAATGAGCGGGAAATCGTTATCGATTACCGTTTTAAGACAGGTGCAGACCGATCGGCACCAGAAAGATTGCGCGCAGCATACACGAAAACGCGGGGAATGGGGGATTTATCTTCAATTCGAGGAAACGAGGGCAACGTGTTGATTTCTCTAAAAAACCAAAATAACGTCATTCCTGACTACATGCGGTCCAGTTAGCAGGAACCATAATTAGTGAATTGAAACTACCCATCGAACGCCCGGGGGCGGCATTACCCGTCGTGCTCCGATGGGCCATCCCTGGCCCGGTCCCGCGGCTGTCCTGCCGCTAGTCGCTCGACGGGTAATGCCGCTCCCGGGCTTGAGCGTTGAGAGTATAAGCTTCGGCGCTGGATCCCGGCCTGCTCCGGGATGACGGTTGGGAGGCGGGATGACGGTTAGCTTGATTTGGGGTTGAAGGCGGGGGGTCGCGGGAAGCGCGAGGTGATGTCGAAGCGGGTCAAGTCCAGGTGGCTGCGCGTGTACTCTTCGGAGGCGTCGCGCGCCGGGTTGAAATCCCAGCCCTGGTAACGCCCGATACGCAGCGCCGCATGGACCGCGCGGCGACGTTTTTGATCGGCAATCACGGTTTCGCGCAGCGCATCGCTATCCCAGTACTCGGCAGCTTCACGGCAAAAACCTTCGAGCAACTCATGATCTTCCAGGTTATGCAGTTCCTGAGGGTCGTTTTCGAGGTCGAACAGTTGCTCCGGATCGGTGCTGCAGGAGATGTACTTGTACCGTCCCCGCCGTATCATCAACATCGGCGCCGACGTGCCCTCGCCGAGGTACTCGCTGACACAGGCATCCTGGTCGTTGCCGGCATCGCCGTCGCACAGCGGCAACAGCGAGCGCCCGTGCAACGGGTCGATCGGCGCGGGTGGCTGACCCACACCGGCATCGGCGGCGATATTCACCAGCGTCGGCAGCACGTCGACGTGCGCCACCGGCGCGGCCACGCGGCACGGATCGAAGCGTTGCGGCTGATGCACGATCAGGGGAATGCGGTTCGACCATTCGCGAAAACTCATTTTATACCAGAGCCCGAATTCACCGAGCATATCGCCGTGATCGGAGGTGAACAGGATCGTGGTGTTGTCGGCCATGCCGCATTCATCGAGCGTGGCGCGCAGGCGCCCCACCCATTCATCGACATAGCTGACGTTACCGTAATAGGCGCGGCGCGCGTTGATGATGTCCTGTTCGTCGATGTCGACCGCATCGAGCGCGAAGACCTTCTCCAGGCGTGCATTGTGCGGATCCTGGTTTGACGGACGCGGCACGGTCGGAGGGGCAATATCAACGTCCTCGTACAGGTCCCAGTACTTCTGCCGGGTCGCGTAGGGATCGTGCGGGTGAATGAAACTCGTCACCAGGCATAGCGGGCGCTCATCCTCGCTCCGCGCGTGATCATAGAGCACGCGCATCGCCTGCGTGCCGACCTCGTCGTCGTAGGCGAATTGATTGGTAATCGCCGCGACGCCGGCCTGCTTCACGCTCGACATGTTGTGATACCACAGGTCGATGCGCTCGCCGGCATTCTCCCAGTCCGGAACCCAGCCGAAGTCGGCCGGGTAAACGTCGGTGGTGACGCGTTCCTCGAAACCGTGCAGCTGATCCGGACCGACGAAATGCATCTTTCCCGAGAGGCAGCTGCGATACCCCATCAGGCGCAGGTAATGCGCAAAGGTGGGCATGGTCGCGGGCATGTATGCAGCATTATCGTAACCACCGCAGGCGGAAATATTCTGCCCGGTCATGAAGGCAAAGCGCGCCGGGGTGCACAGCGGACTGGAACTGTAGGCGGCGTCGAAGACCACGCCCTCGGCGGCCAGACGATCGATGTGCGGGCTTTTGACATCGGCATTGTGATAACAACCCAGCGCGAGCGCGCTGAGCTGGTCGGCCATGATGACGAGGATGTTCTGCATGGGAATTAATTCGGGACTGGAGAAGAAAGGGGCCTACTTAAACAGATATTTTCGGTAAAACCAATAATTTTTCGATTCCAGGTAAGGAATGGAAGTTCGGTTAATTGGCAGCTTCCAATTTCGGCTGGATTCCGGCCGGGTTTAGCCCGCATATCTCACCAGGATGGCGGGCCCTCGCTTGTTCTTTGAATCCACAAGGAATTTTCTTCAGCGGGTTACGCACTGTTATTCCGCTCCTTCAGAAAATCCCTTGTGAATCCAAAGCCCTGCGCGATGATGTGCAAGGAAGCACGAATGCGGTGGAGGCAGGAGCCGAGAACCGCCATCCCGCCCCCTGGTGAGATATGCGGGCTAGTACTCAGGCGCCCATTCTTTCCCCCAGACTTCCTTCCACAGAAAGGGTCGCGTGGAATTCGACTTTACCACGCCTCCCTTCCACAGATCCCAGCGTGGATTGGCGTACTTGGAAAAGTACTCATCCAGGCGAGCGCTGAGCTCCGCGGTGACGCCGGCATATTCGGGATCTTGTGCCAGGTTGTTGCGCTCATCGGGATCGTTCTCAAGATCGTATAGCTCGTGCTTGAAGTCGTACTTGGTATGTTCGATTCGCCTCATGAAGAGCCACCGGGATGTTCGAATCGCCCGGGTCTCCTCTTGTTCCATGAAGACCTCGTCGCGAAACTCCCCGACTTCGTCGCGCAACAGGGGACAAAGGCTCATACCCGAAACGGATTCCGGAGCATCGAGTTTGCAACCCGCGAAATCGAGAATCGTCTCAAAGATATCCGTCGTTCCCACTAGGTTCTCCACCTGCCTGCCCGGCTTCGCAAAATCGGGATGGCTGACGATGAGCGGAATATTGTTTGCCGAACGATGCATATTCGACGGCCAGGTATCTTCACCGTGACCCCAAAAACCATGATGCCCCACGGATAAACCATGATCGGCGGTGTAAATAACCAGCGTATCGTCCAGCACGCCTTTCTCTTCCAGTTTCGCAATCATCTGGCCAACGCCGTCATCCACCATGCTCACCTGCGAATAAAACTGTCGCATAGCTCGCAAGTTGTTCGGCATTTCTGCGAGCTTTTTATACCATTCAAAATCATAATCTGGCGCTTTCTCCTTGCGCATCAAGATCCAGTCAATCAGTTCGGAACACAAACCTTCCCGTGGCACAGAATTCATCGGCAACTCCGCATACTTTTGAGAGTAACGATGTTCTGGCTCATCGGGGCGCATTTCACCATAGGGTGCGTTATAGGTGCTGAATAGAAAGAAGGGCTCGTCTTTATCGGCATATCGATCGAGGTACTCGACACTTTTTCGCGTGAAGTAATCGACAGAGTGTTCGTCGGCGGTTTCGTACTTGCCGTTGTCATTCATCTCGACACCGTAGAATGAAGGCATCATGCCTTTGGCCATGGTGACCCAATGTTTAAAACCATTTTGCGGTTTGTCGGCAAAACCCAGATGGTATTTGCCGATTAATGCGGTGTGGTAACCGGCTTCGGCCAGTTTTTCCGGCAAGGTTTCAAATTCAGCAATGGCATTGTAGTTGTCGGGCCACTCATCCATCACTTCATCATCAAGCCAGGTGTGAATCCCATGCTGTGAAGGCATGAGACCGGTAAGCATGGATGCCCGGCAAGGGGAGCACATGGAATTGGGACAGAAAGCATTGCGAAAGAGCACACCCCTGGAAGCTAAATCGTCGAGATGGGGCGTGAAGATTTCATCGTTTCCATAACAGCCCATCATGCTCGCAGGCTGGTTATCGACGAAGATTAGAAGGATATTAGGCTGACGTGAACGCATACATATTGCTCTTTTTGGGCGCTGTAAAGTATATACACCCGATATCTTCAATTCCAACCAGTAAAGCGCAGGAATTCGTGACGCGGCCCGGCATTAAGAGTAGAGAACAGGGGGCAGGCCAAAATGCTACTTAAGCCAAAACGGCTGTCATTGCGACAGAAAAATGCTCCGGTACGCCGGACCGCTGCATTTTCTGCATACCTCACCGACTTCCTCGGCAATTGCTCCGATACGTCGGATCGGCGTATTTGCTCGTAGGTGGCCGGTCTGCTACTGAGCATGCTTGTAAGCCAGCCCGGTGAAAAAATTGAAACAAAAAGGAACGCCGTAGAAATCCTTCTGAAACCATGCGTCGCTATATTGAATGGCATCAACCTGATATTGAACGGCAATCGGGAGGAATCCAGTCATGACAAATTACAGCTTTCCTGCAAACAATGGCGTCAACATCAAGCCCATTCTGGATGCGCATTACGACCTTCCGGGCTTCGAGGCCGAATTCGATTTCGAGCCTATAACGGGTCGGGTCATCGATCTGACCGGGACCCCGACGGTCGATGACGATGAGACGGAGGAAGGGATTAATCCGGAAATCGAGTCCTGGGCGCTGCAAACTTCGAACGACATCGTTCTCAACATATCTGACTGAAACGCGCAATTCCGGGAGTTTTTCAACAGAATCAACACTAAGCCGTCGTTGTCCACTAATTCCATTTCCCGGAAATTCTCATAAGTCCTCATAAGTCCATTCCTACAAAATTCATGCCTACATTTTCATAGATTGCTCATTCCCCATCTGGCCTTTATGTATCGAGATGATGTTGTCATCCAGGACTACAGGGAAGCGATAAGGTGGTTTAAAATACTCGCTGAACAGGATCATGCATATGCACATTACAACCTTGGATTGATGTATCAAAAAGGGCAAGGAGCCCCCGGGATAATTTGCATGCCCATATGTGGTTCAACATAGCGGCATCAGACGGGCACGAAAGCGCGAAACTAGAACGCGACGCAATCGCAAAAGAAATGCTCCCCGCCGATATATCCAGGGCACAAGACATGGTCCAGGAATGCGTCGCTAGTAACTATTAAGGACTGCTGAGAATAGAGGGCTAGCGCTTCTCGCAATGACAGCCGACTCCAGGGGCATCATAAACCAGGTCAGGCAAGAGACACGACTTGACCCGCAAGTCCCAATAAATAAAACTGGCCCTATTTGCCAGCCCAATTTGTATTAGCGGGGATATGTAAAGTCATTAAGGTCGGGCTCTTCAGGAAAATTAGTGGGTAGATTCGGTTAAATTATACGGCCGGACTCCGTGTTGACAAAGCGTGAAAATCGCAAGCGACCGTGTGGAATTCCTATGGAAAACGGTGGGGCTGTTTCCCACAGGAATACCCACACTTTTTCACTCTTTGCCAACACTCCACCGGTCAGAGGTGTTTGCAAGTCTGATAATGCCT
>JAAEPH010000205.1 GCA_024232855.1 Gammaproteobacteria bacterium | reverse complement strand
TTGGCGGCTAACCTCTTCTGGTGGGAATTGCTCAGCATGCTGAACGCACCCACTGGGTAACAATAACCAGTTTCACGGCTTCCTTTCCGATCCCAAGGTTCTGGATTTAACTCGACACGATACTGCGTTTTCTAGGTTAAATGTTCGGTGAGTCATCTCGTGCTCCTCGCTCCTGATCTGAAATTCGCAACCAGATGAAGTATAGGAAAAGCCTGTGTTATTTGATAGAAATGCGGGCTAGTCATTTCCGCAGATGGAAAGGAGGCTATTGAGATCGGTCCAGCCGATGCGCGTATCGGGCGCGTTGGCCCCGACAAAGTCATCGATTCCCTTTTCATCGGCAATGCCGCCCAGGCGGGTATAAAAACCAATTGCCTGTTTATTGGCGTCAAACACGCGCAGGCAAACGGATCTGGCCCCGACCGCGAGCAATCGCCGGACAGCGCCGGCCAGCAATCGTTTGCCGATGCCGCTGCCGCGTCGGCCGGGGTTAACATGTAACGCCTGGATCACCGCGTCATAGCCGGGCTCCCCCGTTCGCGTCACCCAAATAAATCCAGTCAGCGCACCACCACTTCTTGCCGTCAGCACCAGCTCATCGCCCGGCAGGTCGGCGAGTTTCCGATACCAGAATTGATAGCGCTCGGTTTCTATCTCGGCTGCTAAATACGACTCGGGTAATATGCCCTTATAGAATTTTCGCCAGCTGGTTGCATGCAGCGCAGCGATCGCGTCGGTATCTTCGGGCTCAGCATCCCTGACCGGGGTTTGCAGAAACAACTTGCTGTCGGGAACATTCCTGAATTGAAATGCCGCCAGGTTGGACGATGCCGGCCCCGGCGTTTCGACCTCGATCATGCGCTTGAATACATCCGCGAAGGCGGCGCGAAAATGGTTTTTTGCCTTGACGTAGGTAACCGCGAAATCCGCCGGATCGAGATCGTGAAGCTGGAAGTAAGCCCTGTCATTGACCGGAATGTTGCGGCTGGTGACAATGATGCGCAGCTCACCGACCCGCATGACCGCGGTTGCACCAAGGTCGACCGCGAGTCCATTTTCCATCGGGCCCAGGTTGATAAACTGGCCCTTTGTCAGCCGTTCGACTTTGGCACTGGTGCGAACCGGTTGACCAAAACAGTCGGTTAGTCTGCCCCCAAAAGCGCAATCGAAAACGGCTCCCAACCCTACTTGATGGGCCCTGGCGGAAATTTCCGGATCCCAGAAAAAAGCGAACAGCGCCGGTGCTCCGACTCCGATTTCGAGGGCCTGGCGAAGGAGTTCCGGCGTATCCGCGCCGCCGCCCGAGAACACATTATCAGACGGTTCGAGAACCGCCACCGGGGCCAGGTCGGGATTGCTTGCCAGTTCTCCGCTCAGCGCCTTCAGAACCGGGGCCGGTTGCGGCAGGTATACGTCGAAGTTTCCGGCTTGCGCAAGAAATGCCCTGCTAAGCCGGGTCGCCTCACTGGTTGCATCGGGATGGCCTTTTTCAGCGCACAGGCTGATCGCGGCCCCGGTTTGGGGACTGTCGGCATAGACGAAACCGCCGAAGACGCTCAGGTCATAAAATCCGTGCTCCGTTTCCGACCCCCTGGCCGCGGCTATCATATCGGCCATCGGTCCGCTGGCCGTTTGCATATTGAAGCTGGTCGGTGCGAACTCAACCGGTAAAATCAAGCTTACTGGATTAATTTCACCGTTCATGCTTCGACCCAGCAGGGCCAACGCCCTTTCGCCGGTTTCCAGCATATCGATATGCGGATAGGTCTTATAGCCGACAACAATATTGGCCAAACGCCCCAACGCCGGTTCGATGTTGGCGTGAAGATCAAGCGTCACGGCCAGTGGTATGGACCCGACAGTGTTGCGGACGCTTTCCAGGAGAGATAGTTCGGGGTGTTCCGCGTCCGCGGTTACGCTGCTTCCGTGCAGCGACAGGTAAACACCGTCCCAATCGCGGGTTGCCAGTTCCTCTTCAATCTGGCCAAGCATACTATTGAATAGCCCCGGAACCATCGGCCCCGCCGGGTAGGCGGCAGCACAAAAAATATAGTGCGCCTCGATTTCAGGATCGGCTTCGACAAATCCTTCTACCGCCGCAATTTCGACATTTATATCATGGTAAAATTCCCTCGCGGCCGGTCCTGACACCCATTCCCGGGCGCGAAACATTTCAGCGTCGGCAGGCACCGGCGAAAATGAGTTGCCTTCGTACCAGAAACGGATAACGGCCAGGTGTTTCATCTCGGAATTTCAGAATGCCCGGATCAGGAAACCAGTACAAATTTTACAATAGCTTCAATGATGGCGCTCTCGCAAATCCGCCGGGAAATTAACGGCAAATGCCTTATCCATTTTATCGATCAAAAAATATCCCTGCCCGAAATTCCGGGGGGCAGCATACCTGATTGAATCAGCTCAGATAATGCGTGCAGCCATCGGCCCTTCATAGACAGCTTCTTCCGCGGACCGGGGGCTGAGGCAGGCGCCGGCCAGGCGAGTCTCGATACTCACGCCCCGAAGCCAACTACGACCAGGGTATCCCAACGACAGACATCGCTTTAATGCTTCCTGACCTCGAGTTTGAGTCCTTTCAAATTGACGCTCCAGACGGTACCCTACCAATAGTCCGGGACGATTCAAACTACGACAGGAAAAACGTTTACGGGGTTTTTCAAACACTTGCCGCCTCCCAAAACACCCCTCAAATTTAAAGGGCCGTCCACGAATAATCATTAAGAGGCCGTAGGCTTCTTAATAAAAGTTGATAGAAGGCATATTCAAATATGAAAAAACTAAAAAACGAGAAGGAACTGGTAAAGAAGGCAATCGCTGAAGGGATGAAATACGGAGAGGAAAGAGGTGTTGTTGAATTCGAACCCACCGACTCAGCAAATGAAAAAATCGAGTACATTTATCGTTTGCTGGTACACGATAAGATAATACAACCCATTCCACAGGATCGGATATCTCAATTATCCATGAAACACAAACTTGCCATATGGGCGTCAAAACTAGAGTAGAAAGTACAGGAGCTCAGAAGCAAGAACAATGAGCATAGCCAGTGATAATACAATACCTCTTATAACAAACGAATGGCAGCCGGACCCAGCAGAGCTGGACCACTGAAGGCGGGTGTTATGTGGACTCCAGTGCGGGTACGCTGATAGTCTATGGGCTTTTATGGGTGTTTTGAGTTAATGAAAGATACCTACTATAAAGACCATTGGACTGGCATCGAATCCGAACGATTCGAACGTTACATTCAAATGTTTGCCTGGTCTGAGGATTCGCGACCGCTACTGGAACCCGCAAGAATAAGCGCTGGCGAGCGTGTTGTTGAAATAGGCTGTGGTCCTGGCTTTACAGCCTGTGAAATAGCAACCTGGGTAGGCCCGTCTGGGCATGTGGATGGTATCGATGTATACCCGACAGTTGCATAAAACTTAGTCGATAAATCGGGTAACTCGTTGTATTCGAAAGTATTGTTGCTTTTATCGAGTCTATAGTTGGAATTCACCTATTGGGAGATCCAGGATGAGCCTGATAATACCCCGAATTTGAGGTCACGTAAGGCATATGCCTCCGATTTGGCCGGGATTTATGCAACGATTGGGTAAACGCTGATTTTATCGAATTTGGACATGCCCTGATCAAAGAACGAGAGCTGGAAGACTCGGTAAAGTTCCATCATGTAACCGATTCACTTCTGCCATTTGCAGACCGATATGCCGACTGCGTTATTGCTAAAAACGTTTTCATCTATGTAGATGATCCTGTAGAAACCTACAGGGAATGTCATCGTATTTTAAAGCCAAATGGCAGAGCTCACGTTGTCGAGGGTGATTGGGGCTTACTGTTTGCTGAGCCTGTCCCCGAAAAGGAATGGAAAGAATTCATCGACGCCGCAAGTATCGCATTCCGTAGCCCTGCTATTGGAAGGAAATTGTATGGATATGCGCGCGCAGCAGGAAATCGGTGAGATATTGCGGCTAGCACTTGAGCTGCTCGTGCGGGCTAGCTGGCGGTGTCCGAATCGACTTTGAATCGATAGGTAGTCGCCCAGTCCATCGCCTGCCCGGGCTCGAGGTGGATGTGTATAAACGGCTCCGGGCAGGCCGCGCGTTCCACCGCCCAGAAAATCATTCGCGTAATGGGCGTATCGCCGCTGAACTCGACCGATGCGCCGGTTCGTTTATTGCGTACCGTCGCTGCATTGTAGGTGCCGGGGTCATCACCATCGAACAACGGCAGCCACAACGAACGCTCGCCAAGCGGAACGTCCACTTCAAGCGCATTACCACTCAGACTGACCAGGTCACTGGTTGATTCGGCCCGTTCCGTGGCAAACGGAAATTCGACCCGGTAATCGGGCCCGAAGGGCACATCGTCGATTAGGGTAAAGTCGTGATTGTAATACTCGATATCGATCGTTTTTTCACCGCTGTTTTCGAGTCGTTGTTCGATCGTAAAAACCGGCTGACCGCCGTGCAGGCGAATGGTTTTCTGATAGCGATAAGCCCAGCCACGCTCACCTGCCAGGTGCTGTGAGAAGCGAACCTGCTGTTGATCGTGCTCGATCAGCCATTCGCCCGCGCGAATCAGCCGATAATCGTGATGAAACTGGTACTCGTCCGCGGCGGCTTTTCCAGCAGGCCTACGCCAATCTTGACGAAAGATTCACCTGCGGCGGCCTCGTCAAACCCCATCGGATGGAACATCGCAAATTCGCCGGCGGGCCCGCTGACGAAATCATGTCCCAGGGGATTGTGCTGGCGATGCAGAGGTGCGTAAAACCGATGCCCCGCGTAGTCGACGCGCTCGATAATGCCCGACCAGTCAAACCGAGTTCCACGATAGTAGCCGCGTTCGGCGTCGGGCAGAAAAATAGCGGCCTGAAGATAACCGTTATCGAGTTCAATACGCGGGAAGTTGGTTTCAGCCATGACGCTGGTAGCCCCCATCAACAACCAGGCAAGAAGCGGCCGGTTCATTCTGCGGTTGCCGGCACACACCATTCGCAGGCACCCTGCCAGGTCAGCCGAATTCCTTGTGCAGCGCGGATGCCGCGTATTGCGACACCTCTTTGGCGGCAATCACCCGGCGATACCAGTGTGCCGATTGCTTGAGGGTACGCTGCTGGGTTTCGTAATCGACGTGAATCATGCCGAAGCGCTTGGGTCATGGAGGCGTTTCATGCGGGTGAACTGGAACGTAATTTTATCGCCGTGGTGCGCAACCAGGGGCCGCGCGCGAACGGTATGCCCGAATTGCACAAGCTGACGCCGCCACTGGGGGTTCTGCAAAGCCGGGGGTTCAACGTAGCGCTACTAACCGACGGCCGCATGTCGGGCGCTTCCGGCAAGATACCGGCAGCGATACACCTGACCCCCGAAAGCCGGGCCGGCGGCATGATTGGACGCATCCATAACGGTGACGAAATTCTGCTCGATGCCAGGCAGGGAGTTTTAACCTAGAAAACGCAGTAGGGCGCGAAAAGGATGTGCACCAACAGTAGGCGCCATGAGGCGAGCGATTGATTTAGCCCGGAGAATTCATAAATATGCGCAAAAATCGCGCAGTATATTGATTTCACAAGGAAATATCCGAAGAAGTCTCGTATCGGTGATTACGAGCGACTGAGGATATATTTCTTGTGGA
>JAAEPH010000204.1 GCA_024232855.1 Gammaproteobacteria bacterium | reverse complement strand
TAACCCTGGCAATTTCTAATAACCCTGGCAATTTCTAATAACCCTGGCAATATGTCGCGCATGTATCGATGCTGCCGGAACCGGGGATAAGACCAGGGTGTCAAAACAATCCATGACTCGCAAACCGCGCCTTTGGCTCAGGCTGTTTCTGGTGCTGGTGCTGATAGCCGCCATAGCCGGCGCACTGGGCTACCAGAAGTATCTTCAAATCCAGCAACAGATCGCGCAGGGAAGTCAGCTTCCTCCACCGATCAGCGTTACCGTGGCCAGTGCCGAAGCCGCGCAGTGGGACCGTCGAATTCGCGCCATCGGCAGCCTGGTCGCATTCCAGGGCGTTAACGTGACCACCGAAGTCTCGGGCATCATCACCCGCATCAACTTCGATTCCGGCAAGCAGATCAAAAAAGGCACGCTGCTGGTCGAACTCGATAATCGAACCGAAATGGCCAACCTGGAATCGGCCCAGGCGCGACTGGCTTCAGATGACAGCCAGTACCAGCGCCTGCTCAAGCTAAAAAACCAGTCCTTCGTCACCACAACCGATATCGACACCCAGACCGCACTGGTCGATATCTCCGAAGCCGATGTCAGGATCGCCGAGGTGGCGCTCGCCAAGAAGAGCATCTACGTCCCCTTTTCCGGCAAACTGGGAATCCGCCAGATCGACCTGGGCGAGTATGTCGCCCCCGGGGACACTATCGTGACCCTGTTGTCACTCGATCGTTTATATCTTGATTTCACGCTGCCCGAGGCTAACTTCAACGACCTCGTGATTGATCAGGACCTCGTATTCAAGGTACGCTCTTATCCAGGACAGGAATTCAAAGCCAGGGTAGAGGCCTGGAACCCGCAGCTCGACGTCAACACGCGTAACGTCGCTATACGCGCGATCGTAAATAACAAAAAGAAGTTGCTGGCGCCAGGCATGTTCACCGACATAAGTCTCAACTCACGGCGCCAGACGGCTGTGATGACAGTTCCCGAAACGGCTATTTTCTACAACATTTATGGCGAGGCGGTGTATGTCCTGGAAAAGCCGCCATCCAGCGACAACGACCCGGAACCCGACTACCGACTGGCGGCGCGCCAGGTAGACGTACTCTACCGCAGGGCGGGTACAGCCGGTGTCCAAAGCGGGCTCGCGCAAGGCGATCTCGTGGTCACCTCCGGACAGCTCAAGCTCTATCCCAGCCTGCGCGTTACCATTGTCGACGATGTTCCCGAATACCAGTCGAACAGCCAGTAAGCCGGCATGCTGACGGATTACTTCATAAAGCGCCCGGTGCTGTCACTCGTCATCAGCACCATGATCGTGTTGCTGGGCGCGCAGGCCTTTTTCAACACCCAGGTACGCCAGTACCCCGAACTCGAAACTTCGGTGATCTCGATCACGACCGCCTATCCCGGCGCCAGCGCCGAGCTCATCCAGGGATTTATCACCACCCCGATTCAACAGGTGGTATCGAGCACCAAGGGCATCGATTTCCTGCGCTCCAGCAGCAGTAACAGCGTCTCCATCGTCGAAGTACACATGAAACTCGGTGTCGATGCCGATGTCGCGCTGACCGAGGTCAGCACCAGGGTTTCATCGATTCGGGGCGAACTGCCATCCGAATCGGAGGACCCGGTGATCGCCAAACAGTCCGCGGAAGGCTTCGCCCTGGCTTACTATGGTTTCTACAGTGAAACCCTGTCGGATGTCGAAGTAACCGACTATCTGTTGCGAACGATTCAGCCCGCGTTGTCTACCGTCAAAGGTGTTGCCCAGGCGGAAATCCTCGGCGGCAAGACCTACTCGATGCGCGTCTGGATGGACCCGGTGCGCATGGCAGCGCAGAAGGTGTCAGCCGCCGATATCGTCAACGCCATCAACGCCGACAACTACCAGTCCGCCGCCGGCCAGGCGCGCGGGCTGTTGGTGCAAACCGACGTCAACGCGGTCACGGATTCGGGTGATCCGGAAGTCTTCGAACGCTTCATCATCCGCGAAGAAGGCGAAAACAAGGTTCGCCTCGGCGATATCGCCGACATCGAGCTTGGCGCCGAAAATTACGATTCGCTGATCATGTTCGACAACGTACCGTCGATCTACATCGGCATCAACGGCACCACCGATGGCAACCCCCTGACCACGATCAGGCTGGTAACCGCGGAGCTGGAAAAACTGAAACGTTCTTTCCCGCCGGGGTTGAACGCGGCCATCGTTTACGACTCGACTGAATTCATTCAAGCCTCGATCAACGAAGTCATCGGCACGCTGGTACAGGCTTCCATCATCGTCATCATCGTGATTTTCCTTTTTCTCGGTTCCTTCCGTTCGACCCTGATTCCACTGGTTACGATTCCGCTTTCAATTATCGGCGTGCTGTTTTACATGCAGCTGATGGGCTACTCGATCAACCTTTTGACGCTGTTGGCGATGGTCATGGCGATAGGCCTGCTGGTCGACGACGCCATCCTCGTGGTGGAAAACATCTACCGCCACATCGGTGAGGGTCTGAAGCCGATGCAGGCCGCGTTGCAGGGCGCGCGCGAAATCGCCAAGCCGGTCATCGCCACGACCATCGTGCTGTGCGTGGTATATGCGCCAATCGGCCTGCTCGGCGGGCTTACCGGGGTATTGTTCCAGGAATTCGCCTTTACCCTGGTCGGCACCATCATCATATCGACCATCATCGCGCTGACCCTGTCGCCGATGATGTGCTCACGGGTATTGCGCCCGACGATCGACAACAATGCCTACGCGCGTTTTATCCATGCGCGTTTCGAACGCCTGCAACGCGGCTATGAGAATTTGCTCGCCAGTTCGCTGAAAACGCGTTCGGTGACGGTGTTGTTCGTGACAGGCGTGGTGGCAATGCTGGGACTGATGTTTCAGTTCATCCAGACCGAACTCGCGCCCGAGGAAGACCAGGGCGTCATCTTCACTTTCTCGCAGGCGCCCGACCACACCAATATCGATTACCTCAACAAGTACACCGCGCCCTATATCGATATTTTTCGCGGTTACCCGGAAGAATATAAATCCTCGTTCATGGCGAATGGTTTTGGCGGCCCGACGGTATCCTTTGCCGGCATGCTGTTGACACCCTGGAAACAGCGCGAATTGAGCGCGATGCAGATGATTCCGCGGATCCAGATGGCGCTCGACCAGCAACCCGGGTTGCAAAGCTTTGCGTTCAATCCACCCTCGCTGCCCGGCGCCAGCGGCAATACCCCGGTTGAATTCATACTCAAGACCCAACAGGGCTACGACGAACTCTACGGTGTCGTTCAGCAGGTGCTCGAGAAGGCCCGTGAAAGCGGCAAGTTTCATTTTATCAAGAGCGATTTCAATTTCAGCAGACCCGAAATTCGCGTCACCATCGACCGCAAGCGAGCCGAATCCATGGGCGTGTCGATGCGCGAAATTGGCCAGACGCTCGGCATCATCCTCGCCGAGGGCTATGTCAGCCGCTTCAACCTGGCCGGACGCAGCTATAAAATCATTCCGCAGGCACGCCTCGAGGGCCGCGAGAACGCGGCGGACATCAGCCAGTACTATGTCTACTCCCGCCAGGGCAAGCAAATCAACCTGGCTACGCTGGTCGATATCGACTACAACGTGGTACCGCGCGAACTGGTCCAGTTTCAACAACAAAACGCGGCCAAAATCGATGCCGTGCCCGGCGTTCCGCTCGGTGAAGCCCTGCAGCTGTTGCGCGACATCACCGCACAGGTTGCGCCCGCCGGCTACAGCTTCGATTACCAGGGGCAATCGCGTCAATTGATTCAGGAAGGATCGGTACTGGCGTTGACTTTCAGCTTTGCCGTCATCGTCGTATTCCTGGTGCTGGCCGCCCAGTACGAAAGCCTGCGCGACCCGCTAATCATCCTCACCACCGTACCACTGGCAATGTTCGGCGCGCTGGTGCCGATGTTCCTGTGGCTGGTGTCGATGAATATCTACAGCCAGGTTGGCTTGATAACGCTGATCGGTCTGGTCAGCAAGCACGGCATCCTCATCGTCGAGTTTGCCAATGAAATTCAGAAGAACGACAACCTGTCGCCCTTGGACGCCGTCATCAAGGCGGCATCGATTCGCCTGCGACCGATTCTGATGACTTCATTCTCGACGATTATCGGCATCATGCCGCTGGTTATCGCCTCGGGCGCGGGCGCGGCGAGCCGGCAGTCAATCGGTATTACCATCGTTGCGGGTTTTGCCGTCGGCACCCTTTTCACACTGTTTGTGCTGCCGGTCATCTACACTTTCTTCGCCGCCGATCACCGCCCCGTGGCAATCGATGACGATGAACCATTGCCGGCTTCCCAGTTAGTTTAAGCCTCGCGTAAACAGGCTACATATCTCAGCGGTGGGTCCCAGGATTTTACAATGACTTCGAACCCTCAAATTCCCGGCACCTGTTGCATCCACGAATCGACCAGGTAACGCGCGATCGAATCCCGCCGCGGCAGGCAGTAATAGTCGCCGCCGTCGCCCCATTCACCAAATTCCCTCAGTTGCCCGGCCTCAAACCAGTGGGCCTCGTCAATTTCGGCACCATCGACAACTATGTCCAGGTTTAGCGCGCGCGCCCTGAATCCGAGCATGATGGACGACGGGAACGGCCAGGGTTGCGACGCCTGGTACTCGATCCGGTCGACCCGGATACCGCATTCCTCGAAGGATTCACGCGCCACGGTTTCTTCCAGGCTTTCCAGTGGGTCGACGAAACCCGCCAGTGTCGACATCATGCGATTCGGAAAACGGGAATTTCGCGCCAGCAGGCAGCGCGGCCTGTCGGGACTGGAGCGATCTTCGATCAGCATTATGACCGCCGGGTCGGTGCGCGGGAAATGCATGCGCGCGCAACTGCTGTCGGTACATCGGCGCATGTGCCCGCCGTATTCGCTGCGCGTCGGGCTGCCGCACAATCCGCAGTAGCGATGGTGGCGATTCCAGAACACCAGTCCACGGGCATAGGCCAGTTGTGCGGCATCCTGAGCATCGAGGCGCCAGGCAACATCGCGTAAATCGATAAATTCCCTGCCGCTGAGACAGGACTGCAGCGCATCATCCTCGTGCGTGGAAACATCCAGCGCAAACAGGGGACCACTCTGGTCGCACCCAAGGAACACGAGGTGCTCGAATTCATCGATGAGGTCAACGATTTCCGCCCGGGGCAGATGAATGGCTTCGGAAATAGCTGCATCGATGCCGCGCCAGCGCATCAGGCTCTTGTCGTCCCGTAAAATAAAAACGCGACAGTGCCGTCGCGTCCATTGTTGATGTAGCCAGTCTCGATCCTTGCGTAATTCGATAGCTCGATCGAGATTCAGTTCACGGTAATAAATCACCGCCCAATCTTATCACGAATCCCTTGTTACGAATTACTGGCGGTCTTCCGGAAAGTATCGATCGCTTAACCCGCACAATGCCTCCCCGTGGCTCTCTGTTTCGATTTCATGACGGCAGCGATGCGGGCTAAAGAATTACCGCCGATGAGCGCAGTTCATCCAACTGCTGCTCATCGAGACCCAGCAAGTCCCCGAGTATTTCGCGGTTGGCGCCACCTAGCTCGCCGCCAGGCCAGCGGGTACTGCCGGGCGTGCGTGACAGGCGCGGCAGCAGCGCCGGAATCTTGAGAGGTTCGCCATCGATTTCAACGCTCTCGAACAACCCGCGGGCATTGAAGTGCGGATCGTTCAGCATATCCTCGACATTATAAATCGGGCCGGCCGGCACCCGCGCGTTATCGAGTTTCTGCAGCAACAGCGTGGAATCCTGCGACGCGCACCAGTTGGCCAGTACTGCGTCGATTTCCGCCTCGTGCTCGACCCGCCCCGGATTGCTGGCGAGGCGCGGATCGCTCGCCATCTGTGGACAGTCCGCGGCGATCATCAGGCGTTGAAAGATCGAATCGCCGTTGCCGCCGATAACGATGTACTTGTCGTCCTTGCAGCGGTAGGTATTGGTCGGCACGATGCCGGTTACGGTGCTGCCCGATGGCTCACGTATGACCCCGTTACCATCGAACTCGGGCACCACCGCCTCCATCAGGTTGAACATCGACTCGACCAGGGCAACGTCGATGACCTGGCCGACGCCGCTACGCTGCTTTTCCAGCAACGCCAGCGCAATACCGAGCGCGGCGTGAATCCCCGATATGGTGTCGCCGATACTGAGATTCGGCCGTACCGGCGCCTCGCTCGGGTGACCGTTGACGTAACGGAACCCGCTCATGCCTTCGCAGACCGAGGCAAACCCGGGTTTGTCGGCGTAAGGACCGTTCTGTCCATAGCCGGAAATACGCGCATACACCAATGCCGGATTACTGTGTTTGAAATCGTCGGGCCCAAGTCCCCATTTTTCGACGACGCCGGGCCTGAAGTTTTCGATGACGACATCGGCCTTGTCGATCAACTGGCGCACCAGCTCGACGCCCTGCCCGGTTTTAAGGTCTATCGTCACCGACTTCTTGTTGCGCGCCAACGAACGCCACCATAGCGAGGTATCACCGCGCATCTCGCGCCAGCGGCGGATCGGATCACCCCCCTGCGGTGGTTCGATCTTGATAACTTCGGCGCCGAAGTACCCGAGCATACAGCCGGCAAACGGGCCGGCCAGCAGTTGCCCAAGCTCGATGACGCGATAGCCGGCCAGCGGCGCGGATGAATTCATAACTCCTCCAGCGGTTCATTATCAAGGCGAAATGTTACGCAGTATCAGGTTTCGTGGCCAGCCGAAAAGCGTGATCTGGCGTTATCGTCACTAACCCGCATTTCTCACCACCGTCCGTCGCGAGGGCGTCGAGAAGCCGCTGTGGCGGGGCGCACGGACCAGAGGCCGGCGCCGGCGTAGCTTACACTACGTTAAGCCGGCCGGCGGGAGTACGCCCCCCCACAGTGAGCTTATCGGCGGCCGCACGACTGCAGGGATGTTGTGGGCGGCATTCCGTCGGCCGGCGCTCCGGTGGGCGGCACTCCGTCGGTCCGGCGTCCCGGCGGTCCGACGCTTCGGGGTAGAGCAATGCAGCGGTCCGACGTATCGGCGGTCCGACGCTTCGGGCAATTGCCGAGCAGGAGGGTGGTGAGATATGCGGGTTAATCCGATTCCGGTATACTGCCGCGTTTTTGCACGCTGATGCCGGGGGAAACCATGCAGGCACCCAATTTGCCCGACAATGAACTCGAAACACCGCAGGAGCGCGTTTCCGTGCGCGAGGTTTTCGGCATCGACAGCAAACTGCGGGTTCCGGCGTTTGCCGAACGCAGTGAACTGGTGCCCGATATCGATCCCGGTTACCACTTCAATCCCGAGGCCACGCTCGCGATCCTGGCCGGTTTCACCCATAACCGCCGCGTTATGCTGCAAGGTTTGCACGGCACCGGCAAGTCGACCCACATCGAGCAGGTGGCCGCGCGCCTCAACTGGCCCTGTATACGGGTCAACCTCGACGGCCATATCAGCCGGCTCGACCTGGTGGGCAAGGATACCATCGTGATTCGCGACGATCGCCAGGTAACCGAGTTCCACGAAGGCATAGTGCCGTGGTCGCTGCAGCGTCCGATCGCGCTGATTTTCGACGAATACGACGCCGGCCGGCCCGATGTCATGTTCGTCATCCAGCGCCTGCTCGAACGCGATGGAAAGTTCACCCTCATCGACCAGAACCGGGTGCTGTCGCCGCACCCCAGTTTTCGACTGTTCGCGACCGCGAACACGGTCGGGCTCGGCAACAGCAGCGGCCTCTATCACGGTACCCAGTTGCTCAATCACGGCCAGATCGACCGCTGGAATATCGTGGCGACGCTCAACTATCTGTCCAGCGAAGAAGAAATGGAGATCGTAAAGGCGCAGGTACCCGAGTTTGCCGGCGCCGACAAACAGAAAGTCCTGCAGTCTATGGTCGCCATGGCGACAATGACGCGAGAGGGTTTCGTGGTCGGTGACCTGTCCACGCTGATGTCACCGCGCACCGTCATCTCATGGGCCGAAAACAGCTTGATCTTCGACGATTACATGCTCGCCTTCAAGTTGTCGTTCCTCAACAAGTGCGAGGAAGACGAACACCCGATCATCGCCGAGTACTTCCAGCGCTGTTTCGACACCGAACTCGACGACTCCTACCTGCATGTAGTGGAAAGTGGACCCGAGTAGCATGCATATTTGACCAGTATCCCGGATGCTGTGATACGGCACCCCGGCGCAGGACAGATGCGGCTGAACGCCGGTCTGGACCTCAAGCCATAGCTTAAGCTATGGCTTGAGGGAAGACCAAGTTCAGGCGTATCTGGACAAGTCAGGGCCGGGATAGATCTCGGGTCGATAATAACCCGAATTTTTACTTTCACCTGCGAAGTCATCAGTTTACTCTTACCGCTTAACTAGGTAGATCGAGGCCCGAGACCGACTGGTGTAATATGCAGGCTAACCCTCCGAGCGAAAAGCAACAACAGCAGGCGGCCGAACTCTGTGGCGCCTCGGTGCGCGCGCTCACCGGTTTGCGCGAACTGCGACATCGCGGCCGTTCGCTGTTTCTCGGCGGCCAGCGCGTCCATACCGGTGCGCCGCACAGCCTGCCCGACCCGCTGCGCGACGGCTTCGCCGCCCTGCGGGGCGCCGCCGACGGTATCGCGCTACGCCTGTTGCACAGCGATACCGGACTGCATCGCGAACTGGCGCCGGAGGCGCCGATCCAGCGGCTGATTTTCGATCTGCTCGAACAATTTCGCGTCGAAACCCTGGTCACGGATGCTCACCCCGGCGTACGCAGCAACCTGTTGCGGCGTTTTCGCGACTGGTCGCTGCGCTTTCACGACGATGGACATGCCGATAGTGAACTCGGCTTACTGATTTACACCATCGCCCAGGTCGCCTGGTCGCGTCTCAGCGGCCAGCCGACGCTGGCTGAAACCGATGACTTGATCGAGGCAACACGAGGCCGCATCACTGAAGTCATCGGCAACGAACTCGTTGGTCTGCGACGCGAGCGCGAGCATCAGAGAAATTATGCCGAACAGGCGCTCAGCATCGCCAGGATTATCGACGAGTCGCTCCTCGCGGAGCACACGGAAGAATCCGCAGGCAAGCGAATCGACAATGAGAAGGCCCTGTCGCGTATTACCCTGGCGCTCGACTTCTCCGACGAAAGCGAGGACTCGAACATCGCCACCGTCGTCACCGCCAACAGCAAGGTGCTGGCCGAACAAAAACAGGTTTACCGTGTCTTCAACCGGGAATTTGATCGCGAGTTGAGAGCCGCCTCGCAGGTGCGTAAAGCGGAGCTGCGACAGTTCCGCGAACAACTCGATGCGCGCATATTCCACCAGGGAATCAACGTACCGCGCCTGGCGCGGCAAATATCGCAGCTGTTGGCGACACCGCGGCGTGACGGCTGGCTGTTTGGCGAAGAAGAAGGATTGATAGACGGCCGCCGATTGTCTCAACTGATCGCCGCGCCCGGTGAACGGCGACTGTTTCGCAAGGATCAGTACCGCTTTAAAAACGATTGCATGCTGTCCTTTCTCATCGACTGTTCGGGATCGATGAAAAATTCGATCGAGTACGTTGCCATGCTGGTCGATATTTTTGCGCGTGCGCTCGACCAGGCCGACATCGGCTGCGAAATCCTCGGTTTCACCACCGGCGACTGGAACGGCGGCAGGGCTTACCGGCAATGGTTGGCGCAGGGGCGCCCGCAGCATCCGGGGCGCCTGAATGAACGCTGCCACCTGGTATTCAAAAACACACAGGATGGATGGCGTAAATCCCGGCGCGACATCGCCGCGCTGTTGAAAACCCCCTGTTTTCGGGAAGGCCTCGATGGTGAAGCCGTCGAATGGGCCAGCACGCGGTTGCTGCAGGGCAATGCCGAGCGCCGCATCCTCATGGTCATTTCCGACGGCAGCCCCATGGATAGCGCCACCAACCTCGCCAACGACGAGTATTATCTCGACAACCATTTGAAGAACGCGGTCGAAAAGTATGACACCGCCAAAGGCGTGGAGATTTACGGCATCGGCGTCGGCCTCAGCCTGACGCCCTACTATCGCCATTGCCTGGCAATCGATCTGAACGAGTCGTTGAGCAACACCGTGTTCACGCAAATACTGCAGATGATCGCGCACGCCCAGCGTCGCTGAATTTAACACAAATCAAGTGCATCTACCCGGCGATTGAATTACCATTTCCCGATAGTTTCCGAGCCCCATTTATGTCGCCTGTAGTACTCGCCGATTCCGGCAAAAATGTTAAGATTTTCGTGCTCGATACCAACGTTCTGATGCACGACCCCACGGCCCTCTTCAAATTCCAGGAACACCATGTGTACCTGCCGATGACCGTGCTCGAGGAACTCGACAACGCCAAGCTCGGCGTCTCCGAGGTTGCGCGCAACGTGCGCCAGACCAATCGTTTTATCGATGAGCTATTGACCGCGCAAAAGCAGGTCGTTATCGAGGAAGGCCTGCAATTGAACCAGTTCAGCGCCGCCGAGGAACCCTTCAAGTGCAGCGGTCGCCTGTATTTCCAGACCCAGGCACACGGTTCCAACCTGCCCGAGTCGCTGCCCGGCAACAAGAATGACAATTCGATTCTGAACACCATTATTTCGCTCAGGGAAGAAATCGGTGACCACCAGGCCATCCTCATCTCGAAAGACATCAATTTACGCATCAAGGCCGCGATTCTAGGCATCAAGGCCGAGGACTACGCCAACGATCGCGTCGTCGATGACCTCGACCTGCTGTTCAGCGGTTCACGTCAACTGGCCGACGATTTCTGGGAAGGGCATGGCAAGCAGATCGAAAGCTGGCAGGAAGAAGGTAAGGCATACTACGAAGTGCAAAGCCTGAATGGCGAGGAATGGTATCCGAATCAATTCCTCTATCTCGACGATGAATTCGAGGCCATCGTGCGCAAGCGAGTCGAGAATGGTTTTCTCATCGAAGTCTGTCAGAACTATTACGGTCATCGGCATTCGGTGTGGGGCATTACCGCGCGCAATCGCGAGCAAAACTTTGCGCTCAACCTGTTGATGGATCCGGAGATCGACTTCGTTACGCTGTCGGGCAGCGCCGGTACCGGCAAAACCCTGCTGGCGCTGGCGGCGGGCCTGACGCAGACGCTCGACCAGGGCATCTACAAGGAAATCATCATGACCCGTGTCACCATCCCCATCGGCGAAGATATCGGTTTCCTGCCCGGCACCGAGGAAGAAAAGATGACGCCCTGGATGGGCGCCCTGATGGACAACATGGAGGTGCTCACCGGTAACGACCAGAAGGATTCCTGGGAACAGGCCGCAACCAACGACCTGCTGCGCAATCGCATCAAGATTCGTTCGCTCAATTTCATGCGCGGGCGCACTTTTCAGAACAAGTACATCATCATCGACGAAGCGCAAAACCTGACGCCGAAACAGATGAAAACCCTGGTTACGCGCAGCGGCATCGGCACCAAGATCGTCTGCCTCGGAAACCTCAAGCAAATCGACACGCCCTACCTCACGGAAACCACGTCAGGTATGACTTACGTGGTCGATCGCTTCAAGCACTGGGAACACAGTGGGCACATCACGCTGATGAACGTCGAGCGCTCGCGCCTGGCCGATTACGCCTCGGAAAAGTTGTAGTTGCTCGCCCGTTCTAATCCGCCATGGTGATGCCGGTGGTATCCGGCGGCGGCGGGTCGGGTTTTTTTTCAGAGGTATAGAGATCGCTGCCTACCGGTGCAATGTCGAGTCCGGTGACATCGATATCGGGTTCTTCGGGTTCCCGGTAGTCATCCTGCAACTCGCTGCCGACGGGCGCGATGGTTGCCGCCAGATCTTCGATGTCGTCACCGGTAATGCCGAGCGGGTCGATTTGCGGCGGCGGCGGCACCTCGCCGTTGTAATTCGTTTCATATTGCGCTGTCGGCGCGGCCGCACTGGCAGGGGTGTCGGCGGCGGGAGTCGCGGCTGCCGCCTGGGATGCAGCAGCCCCACCCCCCATCGCGGCAACCTCGCATTCGGCGCCGGCGCGATTGAGCGCGGTCCGGTACTTGTCCGCGGTCGCCTGGTCGATGTTTTTCTTGATGACGACCCGCCTGCCGGAAAACAACTGCGCCAGCTTGGCTTCATCGGCATTGAACATCTTGCCGATCCGGGCCCTGACCTCATCCGTACTGGCGCCCTCGCTGATTTGACCGGAAAATGCGACTTCGAATAATTGATCACTCATGTCATGATTCCCTTTGCTGCACTATACTATAGCTTAAATTCTAACACTCGATAGCATGCCAAAAAACACCGAAATAAGTCGCCTGACGCCGCATGGCAGCATGGATATCCTATCACAGCTGGAAGTGAGTCAACTCAAACGGGGTAATCAGGACGGCGGCCTGTACGAAACCTTTCGCCGCTGCGCGCTCGCCGTACTGAATGTCGACAGCGTCACCGACGACGCCCGCGAAGTGCTGGAACAGCACAAAGATTTCGATATTCGCGTGGTGCAACAGGAACGTGGCGTCAAGCTGGAGATCGAAAACGCCCCGCAGAGCGCTTTCGTCGACGGCACGGTCATGACCGGTATCCAGGAACAGCTGTTCGCCGTGCTACGCGATATCTCCTATGTCAAAAACAAGATTGCCTCGAACCAGATATTTGACACCTCCAGCGGCGAGGGGATTACCAATATCGTCTTTCATATTCTGCGTAACGCGCGCGTACTGGTGCCAGAGACCGATCCCAACCTCGTGGTTTGCTGGGGCGGGCATTCGATCGGCCGCGAAGAGTACGAGTACAGCAAGGAGGTCGGCTACCAGCTCGGGTTGCGCCGCCTCAACATCTGCACCGGTTGCGGACCCGGCGCCATGAAGGCGCCGATGAAAGGCGCCGCCATTGGCCACAACAAGCAGCGCATAGACCGTGGCCGTTACGTCGGACTGACCGAGCCGGGCATCATCGCCGCCGAGTCACCTAACCCAATCGTCAACGAACTGGTCATCCTGCCCGATATCGAAAAGCGACTCGAAGCCTTCGTACGCGCGGGCCATGGCGTCATCGTTTTCCCGGGCGGCGTCGGCACCGCGGAGGAAATACTTTATCTGGTCGGGATCCTGTTGAACCCGCGGAATCGGCACATTCCTTTCCCGCTGATCTTGAGTGGCCCGGCAAGTGCAAGGGGTTATTTCAGCCAGATCGATGCATTCATCAAGCTCACACTGGGGGAAGAAGCCCGGCAGTATTACACCATCATCATCGATGACGCCGCCAAGGTAGCGCGCGAAATTGCGGCCGGGCTGGAGTCGGTGCGCAACTTCCGCCGCGAACACGCCGATGCCTACTACTTCAACTGGATCCTGAACATCGACCAGCAGTTTCAAATGCCCTTCGAACCCAACCACGAAAACGTCGCCGCGCTCAACCTTGGCCGTGACCAGCCGCTGCATTCACTCGCCGCCAATCTGCGCTGCGCCTTCTCGGCCATCGTCGCGGGCAATGTCAAGGCTGACGGCATTCAACGCATCGAACAGCATGGCCCCTTCGAGATCCGCGGCGAATCCGAAATTCTGCAATCACTCGACGAATTGTTGCATTCGTTTATCGGGCAATTGCGCATGAAGGTACCCGGTAAAACTTACACACCTTGTTATAACCTGCGGAAGTAGTGAAAATTGGCGCCATTCGACAACCTCACTTTCAGGCAGGCATGAGCACCATAAAAGCAATCGCTATCAAGAACCGTTCGCGTGTCGCCATGCAAAGTATCGACAGCGCGCAGATCAGCAAAAACAGCGGCATCCTGGGGGATTTTCGGGGCGCACAGAAAGGCCGGCAGATCACCATCCTGAGCGAGGAAGCCTGGCAAAAGGCCTGTAGCGAAATCGACGTCGAACTACCCTGGACGACCCGTCGCGCCAACCTGCTGATTGACGGCGTCGAATTCGATGAGACCTACATCAACCGCAAGGTCCGTATCGGTGAAGTCGAGCTGGTGGTTACCCGCGAAACCAACCCCTGCTCGCTCATGGATGCCCAGCAAGCGGGGTTGACCACGGCGCTTACGCCCGATTGGCGTGGGGGCATATGTTGTGATGTGGTCAAGCCGGGTACCGTGAAACTCGGTGATCAAGTCGAATTCGACTGAGCCCGTAGCAGCCGTCGCTCGGCGCGTATCCCGCTAATGCAGTAAGCCACCACGCTGACAAACACGATCGCGCTGCCGGCCAGGGTTAACAGGCTCGGCTTCTCCCCTACCCCAATCCACACCCAGATCGGGCCGAGGATCGATTCCGTGAGCGAAAACAAGGCCACCTCGGATGCCATGATGTAGCGCGCCGCGACGGTGAAACACCAGAAGCCGACACCGAATTGCAGGCAGCCCATAACAATCGCGATCGCCAGGTCGCGATTCGAAATGACGAAGGAATCCACAAAAAGCCCCGCGACCCCGCCCATCACGAGGCCGCCCAGGCAGGTGGCCGGCAGCATGTCGACGCCGCGCCGCTTACGAACAATCAACAGAAACACCACGAAAGACGCGACCACGCCAAGCGCCGCGACATTACCTGCCCAGCGCCCCTCGATCAGGCCGTCGGCGAACATCAGGCCGATGCCGGCGAGCGAAACCAGCATCGCCGTGACGCCGAAAGCCGAGGTCCTCTCGCCGAGTACCAGCCACGCCACGAAAGCCGTCGCAAGAGGCACCGCGCCGATAATAAACACGGCATTGGCGACGGTAGTCAACAAGATTGCGAAGATGTAACAGATCGATCCGAGGCCGAGCACCACGGCCACCCAGAGCCCGGGCCTGCCGATGGCGCGAAAGGCGGCGCCGATACCGGAACGATAGCGCAGCAACAGCAGTAGAAACAGGGTCAGCGAAAAAGCGATGCCCCGATAGAATAGAATCTGCCAGCCGCTGGCCGCCTCGATATTGCGTAACAGAATGCCGGAGGTACTGAGGAACAGGCCACCGATAATCACCAGGCCTACGCCGTATCCGTATCTACGTTCCATGGGCTAGCCCGCATCGGGCGCCGGGGAATGCGCTCCGTTTCGGAACCGGCCTCGCACGTCGGTTCCCTCAGGGAACCTTGACGACCGCCCTGCCTCTTAACTTACCATCGAGAATATCCGCGCCTGCCTGGGGCAGATCGTTGAAATCGAGATCGAAAGACAACTCGTCGAGCAGATCCAGATCAAGATCGGCGGCCAGCCGATCCCATGCCAGCTTGCGTTTCGCGATCGGCGCCATCACCGAGTCGATGCCATACATCGATATGCCCCGTAATATAAAAGGGGCCACCGAGGTCGGCAGGTTTAACGAATCGGCCAGCCCACAAACCGCGACGGCGCCGCCGTAGCTGATTTGACTGAGCACATTGGCAAGCGTGTTGCCGCCGGCGACATCGATTGCGCCAGCCCAGAGTTCCTTGCCGAGCGGGCGAGCGGCTTCGGAAAAACCAGCGCGATCGATGACATCGGCGGCGCCCAGGCGCGTGAGAAAATCTTTTTCATGCATTCTTCCGGTGGTTGCAACCACGCGATATCCAAGCTTGTTGAGCAAGGCCACCGCGACGCTGCCGACCCCGCCGGAGGACCCGGTCACCAGGATATTGCCTTCACCCGGTTCGATACCGTGGTCTTCGAGCGCCATGACGCTCAGCATCGACGTGTAACCGGCGGTTCCGATGGCCATTGCACGGCGCGTATCGAGACCGTCCGGCACCTTGACCAGCCAGTCCCCGCTAACCCTGGCCTTTTGTGCGTAGCCACCCGAATGTACTTCACCGACACCGAATCCGTTGAGGATAACGCTGTCACCCTCGCTGAAATCGGCGTGACTGGATTCGATCACGGCGCCGCTGAAATCGATCCCGGGGGTAAGCGGAAATTTGCGTATGACCGGCGATCTCCCGGTCAGGGCAAGGCCATCCTTGTAATTCAGCGTGGTGTAATCGACACGGACCGTGACATCGCCGTCCATCAAATCGCTATCGTCGAGTTGTGTCAGCGCGCAGCGCTGGCCGTCGTCGTTCTTGCCAACCTGGTAAGCCTGGAACTGCTCTGGCATGGATGTGCTCCTATATAGTGCTATTTGTAATACAAAATCATGTTAAAGTAATTGCCTCGCAAATGCATCCGTAAACATCAAGGATTATACCGTGCAGGAAAACGCGATCGTCAAGGCCAGTATCTCGAAACAAATAGCCGAACAGCTACGCGCGGCCATCGTCGACGGCCAGTTCAAAATCGGCGAGCGCCTGCCTACCGAGGATGAACTCGCCCAACGCTACGGCGTTTCACGCCCGAGCGTGCGCGAGGCGCTGAAAAGGCTCGCCGCGCAAAACCTGGTGCGCGCCAAACGCGGTCCCACCGGCGGTAACTTTGTGATCAAACCCAGTTACGGCGAACTCGCCGAATCCCTGAGCGGCGCGGCTACCTTGCTGGTTGGCATGGGCGCGCTCGATATCGAGGAAATCATCGAGGCGCGGCGGGCATTGCAGGGTAGTTGTTTTAATCTCGCCGCGTTCAATGCAACCGCACAGCACATCGACCAGATAGAAACCGCGTTAACACGTCAGCAGGATCCGGAGATCAGCGACGAAGCCTTCTGCCAGGCCGACGTCGCCTTCCACCGTGCGCTGGTCGATGCCACCGACAACGGCATGCTGCGCTTTGTCATGTATACCGTCATCGAGGCGCTGATCCCGGTCACCAACATGGTAGTGACGGTAGTGCGTGAACGCAGCGATATCATTTCGCTGCACCGACGGATGCTCGACCACCTCAAGCGCGGCGATGCCGAGGCGCTCGCGGCGAGCATGGATGAATTGCTCGACTACCTGTTACAGAAATTCGAACAGGCGAGATCCGCCAGGGGCAAACCCGCATCGCTCACCAGGGGGCGGGATGATCGCGCAGGGCTTTGGATTCACAAGGGATTTTCTGAAGGAGCGGAATAACAGCGCGTATTTCCGACTGAAGAAAATCCCTTGTGAATTCAAAGAACAAGCGAGGGCCCGTCATCCTGGTGAGTGATGCGGGCTAACCCGCCTATCTCTCACCGCGTGATCGCAGGTCCAAAAGGTTCTCGCAGAGGCGCGGGGAGCGCCGAGATCGCAAAGGGAATGTTACAGGGTGGATGTCCAGGTATTCTTATACGGTTTTCGACTGCCCCTGCATCTCTTCGCGACCTCCGCGCCTCCACGAGAACCTCCCCGGAAAGCGTCGGCGCGACGGCATGGATGCGGCGGTCCGGCGTATCGGAGCACGCCGAGGAAATCGGTGAGATATGCGGGTTAGCGTAAGGTGACGCTATCGCCGCTCATAAAAAAATAGAGCGAAACCCCGAGCAACAGCAAAATCAGCAGCAGGCCGACCCCCGCCAGTCTTTTGTCGGTAGCCCGCTCCTGCTCGAAACTCTGAATCAACTCGTGAATGCGCCGCATTGCGCTTAACGCAAGCTTGTGTTGCTTGAAAGATTCGACTACCTCTTCGGATCTTGTCGGTGTGGATGACATGGCGCCTGTATTTACCGCTAGGAGCAACTATAATGGACTCTGTTTACGGCTTTTACAACTGTAACTGTTTCACAGAAGATCCGAGGTAACTCATTGATTCCAGTCATTCTATCCGGCGGTTCCGGTACCCGGCTCTGGCCCTTGTCGCGCAAGATGTACCCCAAGCAGTTCCTCAGCCTGCTGCACGATGAAACCATGCTGCAGAAAACCCTGCTACGGCTCGATGGCCTGCAACACGCCGCGCCTGTCGTCGTCTGCAACGATGAACACCGCTTCATCGTCGCCGAACAGGCGCGCCAGATAGGAATCGAAGATCTGTCGATTATCCTCGAACCTTTCGGGCGCAATACCGCGCCGGCGATCGCGGTTGCAGCCCTTCATGCGCTCTCCCTGCAGGACGATCCGCTGTTACTGGTGCTGGCGGCGGACCACGAAATCGCCGATGAAGACGCCTTTTGCGATTCAGTCAAGCGAGCGCGTACCCTCGCCGAGGCCGGCAAGCTGGTGACATTTGGCATCGTGCCGACACAGGCGGCAACCGGTTACGGTTACATACGTCGCGGAGCGGCCGAGGGCGGCGGTTACCGGGTCGATGAATTCGTCGAAAAACCGGACGTCGGCACCGCAAAGGCCTATCTCGCCAGCGGAGACTACTACTGGAACAGCGGTATGTTCATGTTCAGGGCCAGCCGTTACCTCGAAGAACTCGAAAGACATAATACAGAAATGGTCGCGCATTGCCGCCAGGCGGCCGCCGACATGATCGATGACATAGGATTTCTGCGGCTGCCTGAAGAAGCTTTTGCGCGCTGCGAATCCGACTCGATCGACTATGCGCTGATGGAAAAAACCGATCTCGCCTGCGTGGTGCCGATGGACGCCGGCTGGAGCGATATTGGCAGCTGGTCGTCCCTGTGGGAACAGGGCGCCAGGGACGCGTCGGGCAATACCATTCATGGCGATGTCATGACCACCGATACCGCGGATTCGTTCGTGCACGCGGAAAGCCGCCTGGTCGCGGCGGTCGGGGTCAGTGATCTCGTCATCGTCGAAACCGAGGACGCCGTGCTGGTTGCCGACAAGACCAGGGCACAGGAAGTCAAGCAAATTGTCGAACGCCTCAGGCAGGAACAGCGCGAAGAGGAGAACTTTCATCGCATCGTCTATCGCCCCTGGGGTAGTTTCGATTCGGTCGACGCCGGTGATGGTTACAAGGTTAAACGCATCAGCGTAAAACCCGGAGCCCGTTTATCCAAACAAATGCACCACCATCGAGCCGAACACTGGGTCGTCGTGCGCGGCACGGCGCGCGTGTTTCGCAATGACGAAATCTTCGACCTGAATGAAAACGAATCCGTGTTTATTCCACTCGGTGCAACCCACTATCTGGAAAACCCCGGCGACGGTCCGCTCGATGTCATCGAGGTTCAGTCGGGCGCTTATCTCGGTGAAGACGATATCGTGCGTTTCGACGACATTTACGGGCGCAGTGACCAGTAACCCCGAGCTGGGTTGACTGAGTCAGCGCGCCCGGCTGGCCCGCATATCTCACCGATACCGAGGTCATTACACCCGCGGGAAAAAACAACGGCGAAACAGTGGGGTAAGGACCTCAACCTGTTTTATACTCCGACCATTGTTCCGCTCAGCCCCGAGGGTGAGGAAGTCATGCGCATCGTTTCAGTGGTTCAGTTCTATCGCCCGTGGGGTGTGCTCGACTATGTCGATCGGCAGATTTACCGCAAGGGCATCGATTACCAGGGTTGGCGCCCGCAACGACGCGACATGGCCGAATGAAATCATGACGCTAAAATCGGCGATGCCATCAAGGCAGAATTTATCGCGACAGATCATCGACAGTTGCCTGGCGATGAACGCGCACGGCATCAACCAGGGTAGCGCCGGCAATATCTCGGTGCGTTTCGAAGACGGCTTTCTGATCACCCCGTCAGGTATGGCATACGATAACCTGCGGCCCGAGCACATCGTCTTCGTTAACCTCGATGGCACAAGCCCGGGTGCTTTGAATCCATCCAGCGAGTGGCGCATGCATCGCGACATCTACGCCAACCGGGCCGACGCCGGGACGGTACTGCATGCGCATTCGATCTTTGCGACCGCCCTCTCCTGCCTGCGTATCGGCATGCCGGCCTTTCACTACATGATTGCGGTCGCCGGCGGCGCCGATATCCGTTGCGCCGACTATGCGCTGTTCGGCACCCAGGCCCTGTCCGACAACATGATGGTCGCGCTGCACGAGCGCCGCGCCTGCCTGCTCGGCACCCATGGCATGATTTGTTTTCACGACAATCTCGACAAGGCGTTGTGGCTTGGCGTTGAAGTGGAGACGCTGGCAAAGCAGTACTGGCACGCGCGCCAGGCCGGTGAACCGGTAATCCTCGACGATCAGCAAATGGCCGAGGTGCTGCAGCAGTTCAGGGACTACGGCAAGCAACCATCGCAGGCCCAGTAATACAATGGATCTAAAACAATGAATGTCGATGGCGTCGCCTGTCGCAGCATATGGGTGAACGCGGATGGCTGCTCCATCGACATCATCGATCAGACTCGCCTGCCCCACGCATTTGTAGTCCGGAATCTCTGCACGCTGCAGCAGGCCTGCAACGCAATTCGCGACATGCAGGTGCGCGGCGCGCCGCTGATCGGGGCCACCGCCGCCTACGGTTTTTACCTGGCGATGCGCGACGATCCCTCGGGCGCCGGCATGGAGCAGGCTTACCAACTGCTCTTTGACACCCGCCCGACCGCGGTTAACCTGCGCTGGGCCCTGGACCGACTAAAGGCCGCGCTGCTGCCGCTCAAGACCACCGCGCGGGCAGCTCGCGCATTTGAAGAAGCCAACCGGATTGCGGCGTTCGACATCGATATCAACCACGCCATCGGTTGCCATGGTCTCGATCTGATCCGGCAGCTAGCCGCCACCAAGACTCCCGGGGAATCCGTTAACATTCTGACGCATTGCAACGCCGGCTGGCTGGCCACGGTCGACTGGGGTACCGCGACGGCGCCGATCTACATGGCTCACGATGCCGGAATCGCGGTTCACGTCTGGGTCGACGAAACCCGGCCGCGTAACCAGGGCGCGAGCCTGACCGCCTGGGAACTGGGCCAGCACGGCGTGCCGCACAGCCTCATCGTCGATAATCTCGGCGGGCATTTGATGCAGCACGGCATGGTGGATTTATGCCTGGTCGGCAGCGACCGCACCACCCGCAGCGGCGACGTCTGCAACAAGGTCGGCACTTACCTGAAGGCGCTCGCGGCGCGAGACAACAACGTGCCGTTCTACGTCTGCCTGCCGAGCACCACGATCGACTGGAACATCGACGACGGTATCGAAGAAATACCGATCGAGCAGCGCGACGGCGAGGAAGTATCGCGGATAAGCGGCAAAACGGCCGATGGCAAGGTCGTCGACGTACAGATTTCCCCGGACGGCACGGCGGTCGCGAACTACGCTTTCGATGTAACACCCGCGCAGCTGGTCAGCGGACTGATCACCGAAGCCGCCGTCATCGACGCCTCGAGCGAGGCAATTGCCGCCGCTTTTCCCGAACGGCAACGACAATAATCCTTCCGCGATATCGAATTTCGGCGCCGCGACCGCAATCGCCGACGACGATCAGTGCTTGCGTAACAGCGTCAACCCGTCTCCGATCGGCACCAGCGAAAGATCAAACCGACCCGGCGCCTGTGCATACAACCAGGTGTTGACCTCGCGTAATGCAATGGTGTCCGCGTCGTTATCAGCGGAATCGGCCACGGATCCCCCCCAGAGTACGTTGTCCAGCACAACCAGCCCGCCGCTGCGCACCAGTTCGAGGCAGGATTCGACGTAACCACGATAGCCGCATTTATCGGCGTCGATATAAGCGAAATCGTAACCGTTCTGCCGGCCTTGCGCGATCAATCGTTGCAGCGTCTGCTGCGCCGGACCCAGTTGTAAGTCGATGCGCGCGTCGACCTCCGCTGCCTGCCAGTGTTGACGCGCAATAAGCGTGAATTCCTCGCTGATATCGCAACAGGCCATGTGCAATGCCGGAATACCCAGGGTCAGGCGCAAACTGGTATAGCCGGTGAAGGTGCCGACCTCGAGTCCACGACGGGCGTGCAGCAGCTTGAACAGCAGCAACAGCAACTGTACCTGTTCGGGCGAACTGATCATGTTGGCATCGGGCAATGCCAGTGTCTGCTCGCGTAATTGCCGGCAGGCATCAGGCTCGTGCAGCGACACTTCGAGCAGGTAGTTCTGCAGGCTATCATCCAGACCGAGTGACGATAACGACATGTCTATTCTCCAAAGTAATTCGCGGTCGTGAAAACCCCCAGATAATTTGGGGTTGAGTTTGTCTTTTCGGGCCCATACCTTGGGCGGTATTATAACAGTATGTCGCCTGCCCCTGGACAACAATACCATGTCATTACACCTGATCAGCTTTAAAACCTGCCCCTTCGTGCAGCGCGCCGTAATTACGCTGAAGCACAAAAACATCGATTTCGATATCACCTATATCGACCTCGCCGATCCGCCCGACTGGTTTCTCGAGCTTTCTCCGTTGCAGAAAGTGCCGGTGCTCAAGGTTGACGATGAAGTCCTGTTCGAATCCGCCGTCATCAACGAGTACCTCGATGAAATCACGGGTGGCGAACTGCAACCGCGAGATCCGCTGGCGCGCGCCAAGAACCGCGCCTGGGTCGAGTTTGCCTCGAACATGCTCGGTAATCTCTACATGATGAAAATGAGCAAGGACGAGGAGCACTACCTGCGTTATCGCGGCAGGCTGGAAGATCTACTGCAACGCGTCGAAAAACGACTTGGCGACGGGCCCTGGTTCAATGGAGACGAGTTTTCGCTGGCGGATACCGCGTTCGCGCCGTTGTTTCAACAGGACTCGGTCGCGCAAGGCCGGCTGTCGGTGATCGATGCCACGCGTACGCCAAAGGTGGCCGCCTGGGCGCAACGCCTGCTGGCATTGCCCGAGGTTCGCGATTCGGTAGTCGATGAGTTCGAGGATCTCTACATCGCGGCGCTGCAAAAGAACGGATCGTATAACCTGCTGCAACTGGCGACCTGATATGGTCCTGCGCTACTCACCGTCATCCGTACGCGCCCAACGTCTTCCCCGCGTAAGCGGGGTTCCTGTAATGGCGGCGAGTTGCAGGGTTACCGCCTGGCAGGAATGACAGTAGAACAAGCACGAGTGACTGAACACCAACAAAAAATAACGAGACAAGAAAATGGCGAACTGGCTTGAAGGAAAAGTCGTCGAAAATCGACGCCTCAATCAATACCTCACCTCGTTGATTATCGAGGTCGACCTGGGCGGTTACGAGTCCGGCCAGTTCGTGCGCATCGGGCTGCGCGACGGTGACGAAGTCGTCGCCCGTCCTTATTCACTGGTCAGTACCGCGCAGGAAAACCACCTCGAAGTCTACTTCAACATCGTCGAGGAAGGCCCGCTTTCGCCGCGCCTGTTCGCGCTCGCGGCGGGCGATGAAGTTCTGGTTTCGAGCCGCCCATCCGGATTCCTTACGGTTAGCGAAGTGCCGCCGGCGAAGCATTTGTGGATGATGGCAACCGGCACCGGCATAGGGCCTTTCCTGTCGATTCTGAAAAGTGACGAGGCCTGGCGGAAATTCGACAACTTGATCCTTTGCCACTCGGTCAGCTACGCTGAGGAGCTTGCCTACCAGGACCTGATCGAGCAAATCGCCGAGCGCTGCGGCGAGCGGTTTCGTTACGTGCCGGTCGTCACCCGCGAAAGCTTTGACGGCGGGCTCGGCAAACGCTTTCCTTCGATCATGCGGGATGGCAGCCTCGAGCGGTTTAGCGGATTCGAAATCAATGCCGACGACTCCCACGTGATGATGTGCGGCAGTACCGACATGATTACCGACGTTAGCGCCGCGCTGGTGGAGCGGGGCATGAAAAAACACCGGCGTCGCGATCCGGGTCATTTCACCACCGAGAAATATCACTAGCCCGCATGCTGTGATGCGGCATACCGACGCCGGCCGGGGGAGCGGCGAAGACCAGGTTCAGGTGTATCTGGACAAGTCAGGGTCCGGGTTATTGCCGCAAAACGTCGATCAGCGACAGGGTCATGCGCGCGGTAGCGCCCCACAGCATCTCGCCATCGTACAGGTCGTAGTAAACCACCGGCCAGGGGCGTTGCGATTGCGGGTGATGGCGTTGTTCGGTTCGATAATTCGATTCCTCGGCGAGCCAGTTCAGGGGTATGGTAAAAACCCGCGCGACTTCGACGTTGTCGGGTTTTAGCGTATACGGCCATGGCATGACGGCGACATAGGGCCGCACCTGGAACTCACTGATCGTGTGATGGTGGTTGATATTGCCGAGCAACTTGATATCGGAGGCGGCGATGCCAACCTCCTCCTCGGCTTCGCGCAGCGCCGTCGCCAGTAACGAATCGTCATCCTGGTCGCGTTTGCCGCCGGCAAAGGCGACCTGCCCGCTGTGGCGATCGCCTTCGAAGTGGGTGCGGCGAATAAAGAGAATATGCCAGGCCTCTTCGATGCGAAGCAAAGGCACCAGCACCGCGGCCTCGCGCGCATTATCGCTGAGCAACTCCGGCGGCACGTCGTAGGTCGGACCATTTTGCGCATGCAGGCGCGCCCTGATATCTTCGATATCGAGTTGGTCGAGATTACTCGCGCCCGCCATTCCCGTTCCCGCGGCCCGCGACCGCATGCCGTATCACGCGGCGCTGTTCATCCGCGGCGTCGCCCCGGGCGCATATTTCATCGATGCCGCGAAAACAACCGTCACAGATATCGTCACCATCTGGCGTGCACGGGTTGATGCAGGGCGATTCGACAGGCGGCAATGGTTGGTTTACGAGAATTTCAGTACTGCAGATTGTCATTTTCGAACTCCGGGTGCTCCCTGAAATAAGCGATGGATTCGTCAATTTGACCTAACAGGCGCTGCTTGTCCTTACCCAGCACGCCTTTCAGCACCATGTGGTTGGATACGTGGTCGCTGCGAAATATCGTATTTTCGAGCTCGCAGGCTGCAAGCAGGGTCTTCACTTCCTCGCACAGTCCGACGGTGTCGAGTTCTTCGAAATCATTATCGAAGCCGGCGACAAACTTTTCCCGCCCCTTGTAAAATGTCAGCACCAGGGTCGCCAGGTAATCCGGCTGGGTGTCGTTGGCCAGTCGCGCCGATGCGAGTGCGTGTTGCCGGCTGAGGCGCCTACCGCCAATTCCATTCAGTATCATCACCGAGGTTTTAATACCGGCGGCGCTGGCGCGTTGCAGCGCGTCGACCGTGCTGGCGTAGGTTTCGCCCTTGCCGATCTTGCGCAACACCGTGTCATCGCCACTTTCGGCGCCGACGTAAATGATCTTCAGGCCCAGCGATTCGAGTTCGAGCAGATCCTGATCGGTTTTATTTTTCAGATTTGAAGGCAGGCAGTAGGATGAAACCCGACTCACCGATGGCAGCGCATGGCGGATCTCGGTGAGAATGCTGCGCAGTCGCCGCATCGACAGCACCAGGGCGTCACCATCGGCGAGGAAAACCCGGCGCGGCTCGAGACCGCTTTCGCCGCAGGCGCGGATTTCGGCGAGCAATTCGGCCTCCGCCCGCGGGCGGAACTTTTTCTGCGCATCGGTATACATTTCACAATAGCTGCAGCGGTTCCAGCTACATCCATTGGTGACCTGGAATATCAGCGATCGACCCTCGCTCGGCGGGCGAAACAACGGCTGCACGTATTGCACGGGAAATTGATGAAACATGGTTCGCGAAGCCTAGCCTGATACACAGTTACAAGCTTGCATCGTATCAGAAATTCTGTATTTTTTGAGCCGATGCCGACGCAGATTATCAATCGCGAACCAAAAAAAGTAAAAAGGGGACGGAGGGACAGATCAAATCATCAGGTCTGGCCATTTTGTGTCGTTCGCCACCAGATCGCCAGGCCCTGCGCGTTTAAGCGGATATCGTGCTGCAGTATTTTCCGTACCTGTTCCCCGCTTAAATCGTTGCCATCAGCGATTTGCGGGACAATGAGATCGGTCAACCGCTGCTCGAGAACCTGGTCGCCGGCAGCATCCGCGGGCCTCACTTCTTCACAAAGGCTTACATACTCATCGATCCAGCGCTTCACATCGGCAACCCGCTTTCGCGGATTGCTCAATTCGGCGAAATGAGCGAGGTAAACGTAATCGGGTTCCAGGCTGATCAGTCGGTCCAGGGAATCAGGCAAAACCTGCGGGTCAAACTGCACGGGCGTGGAACTCGGAATCAGGCCGCGCGGGTGTTGGCTGATTCCCGGATAGGTCACGCCGAAAGTATCGCCGGTGAAAATACCGTTACTAAGCTGATCATAAACGCAGAAATGATGACGCGCATGCCCGGGAGTATCGATGAACACGAGCTCCCTTTTCCCCAGGTGATGACTATCGCCGTCGTTCGCGATAATCACCCTGTTCTCGGGCACCGCCTTGATCTCACCGTATAGTTCCCGAAAAGGGGCCTCGCCGTAGATCGCAATGGAGGCTTCGACGAGCTTGCGCGGGTCAATCATATGCCGCGCGCCGCGCGCATGAATGACGAGGCTGGCCTGATCGAATAATTCCATCATCTGCCCGGCGCCGCCGGCATGATCCAGGTGAACATGGGTGGGTATGACGTATTTGATTTGACCGTGCTCTATACCGAGTTCGGTCAGCGTCTCCAGCAGATTCGGGATTGAACGTGTTGTTCCGGTATCGATTATGGCGACTTCATCGGCTTCCCTTACCAGGTAAAACGCCGCCAGTTCGGGCCTGATATAGAGGGCATCGATGCAGTGAACCCCGTTGTTGAGTACGCGATATTTCGCCATAGTAAAGAATCAGGCGCTCGTCAGCCTGCCATGAAAAACCGGATTCGATTGCGGTATCCGGGTTTCGTCCATCGAATGCCGATGCAACCGGTCAGGAACCGCTATCCGGCCCCCGGATTGATCGGGTGAGATTAATCGAACCTATCGATAAGCCATCAAAAAGTCAATCTTCCTTCGAGGGGCGTTTTCATCGATACGCATCTGGACTTCGCAATCCGCAAACCGACTAATCACTCGGAGAAACCGAAACGAATACTGGAACAAAACCGGGTCACCGGTGCCGGTTTTTCATGCGTATAGAATCAATTTACATGGGTATATAACTAATTAATATTACCTAATAAGGAATAGTTATTATTAAAATAATCAATGTTAATATCTGTCAATTAGTGAACAGTTAATCTGAGGTGGGGGATTGGGATTCCGGGTTATAAATTCTTCGCCATTGCCTACTCTACCAGGTGCCGAATAATCGTTGATCATGAGTTTTTCCAATATTGATCAGGCCGGATTGCAACTGGCCTGTCCGAAAAACATTAAGCGCACGGCAAGCACGATTATACGCATCAAATGAGTGAATACCTGAACAGTGAAATACTGAACGTGCTGATTTTTATGGCGACGCTCGGTGGGGCGCTGGCGATCATTCTGGCGGTGGCAGACCGCTATATGTACGTCTGGGAAGACCCGCGCATCAGCGAAGTGGATGAGATGCTGCCGCAATCCAACTGCGGGGCATGCGGCATACCCGGATGCCGGCAATTCGCCGAAAAACTGGTCGAGGGCCTGGTCGAAGCCTCGCAGTGCACGGTTAATACCAGCGATGTCAATACTGATATCGCCAGGTATCTCGGGGTGGACGCGGGGACTCAGGAAAAACGCGTGGCGCGGCTGGCCTGCGCGGGCGGTCATAACGTGGCTCGCAATACCGCGGCCTATCTCGGAATGCAAACCTGTCGGGGTGCGACCCTGATCTCCGGCGGAGGCAAGGGCTGCCACTGGGGTTGCCTGGGGCTGGGCGATTGTGAAGATGCTTGTGACTTCGATGCGATCAGCATGGATCAATTTGGCCTGCCGGTCGTGGATGAGGACAAGTGTACGGCCTGCGATGATTGTGTCGACGTATGCCCCAAGGAATTGTTCGAAATTCACCCCGTCAGCCACCAGCTCTGGATGGCGTGCAAGAATCTGCATTTTGGCGATACCGCCGAGGTCGAGTGCGAGGTCGCCTGCAATTCCTGTGAGCGCTGCGTCAAGGACGCCGCCGAGGGTCTGATCGTGATGAAAGATAATCTCGCGGTAATTGACTATAGCTTCAACGACCAGAGCGACAAATCGGCTATCGAGCGCTGCCCGACCGGCGCCATCGTGTGGATTACGCCCGATTCAAAAGTACACAAAGGCAGTAAGGCAAAAAAGATCATTCGCAAAAGCGCGCTTCCCGTCCATTGACGGCAGACACTAACCGGAATAGAGCATT
>JAAEPH010000203.1 GCA_024232855.1 Gammaproteobacteria bacterium | reverse complement strand
GCCTACTGGGACACCGAGGTGAAGCTCGCGCAGGAACTCGGCGTGGCGTCTTTTCCGGTGTTTACGCGCAAGGTCAACACCGACGTCAGCTACATGGCCTGCGCGCAGATGCTGCTGGATCGGCGCGATCGCATTTATCCGCAGTTTGCGACCCACAACGCGCATACCTGTGCCGCGGTGCTGGCGTTGGCCGGAGACGACAAGGACAGCTTCGAGTTCCAGCGCCTGCACGGCATGGGCGAGTCGCTGCACGACATCGTCAGAAAAACCCACGGCGCTCACTGCCGCATTTACGCACCGGTCGGCGCGCATCGCGACCTGCTCGCCTACCTGGTGCGACGCCTGCTGGAAAATGGCGCCAACAGTTCCTTCGTTAACCAGGTCGTCGATGAAAACATACCCTCGGCCGATATCACCCGCGATCCGGTTACGGAAGTCGAGGCGCTGGGCGACGCGATCGTCAACCCGATCATCCGCCGTCCGCTCGAACTGTTTGCGCCGCAGCGCGTGAATTCGCGTGGCTTTCGCGTCAACGAACCGGCTTCGATCACGCCGCTGCTGCAGGCGCGCGAAGCCTTTGCCGATCATCAGTGGACTGCCGGGCCGATGATCGCCGGCGATCCCGCGCCGTTGGGCAAGCCACGCAGCGTGGTGTCCCCGGCCGACGGGAATCGCGTAGTCGCCGAGGTTTACGACTCCACCGCCGGGGAAGTCGCGCATGCGCTCGACGCGGCCGGGGATGGGTTCAGGGAATGGTCGGACTGGCCGGTCGGCGAGCGTGCCGATGTGTTGCGCCGAGCCGCTGATTTATATGAGGATAACGTTGCCGAGTTGACCGCGATCACCACCCGTGAAGCAGGCAAAATGGTGCTTGATGGCATTGCCGAAGTGCGTGAGGCGGTCGACTTTCTGCGCTATTACGCGGACGAGGCCGAACGCCTCGACGATGAATCACCGGGAATACCCTGTGGTATCTTCGTTTGCATCAGCCCGTGGAATTTCCCACTGGCGATCTTCAGCGGGCAGATCGCGGCCGCGCTCGCGGCCGGCAACGCGGTGATCGCCAAACCCGCCGAACAGACGCCGGTGATCGCGGCGCGCGCCGTCGCGCTGATGCGCGATGCGGGATTGCCGACCGCGGCGCTGCAATTGTTGCCTGGCGACGGGCCGACGGTGGGTGGCCCCCTGACCTCGGATCCGCGCATAGCCGGGGTCTGCTTTACCGGTTCGACCGAGGTCGCGCAGATAATTCACGCAACGCTGGCGCGAAATGCCGGTCCCGATGCGGTGCTGATCGCCGAGACCGGTGGCCTCAACGCGATGATCGTCGACAGCACCGCGCTCACCGAACAGGCGGTGCGCGACATCCTGATTTCTTCGTTCCAGTCTGCCGGTCAGCGCTGCTCGGCGCTGCGCATGTTGTACGTGCAGGAGGAAGCACGCGAGCGCCTGCTGGAGATGCTATACGGTGCGATGGAGGCGCTCACCATCGGTGATCCCTGGAATCTCGCAACCGACGTTTCCCCGGTCATCGATGCCGAGGCGCAACAGGACATCGGCGCTTATACCGCCGCGCGCGAAGCCGCGGGTAAATTGCTCAAATCGCTGCCGGCGCCGGCACAAGGTATTTATGTCTCGCCGGCGGTGATCGAGGTCGACGGAATTGCCGACATGGAGCGCGAAATCTTCGGTCCGATCCTGCACGTTTCCAGCTTCAAGGCGCGCGATATCGACAAGATCGTCGATGACATCAATGCGCGTGGTTATGGATTAACCTTCGGATTGCACACGCGCATCGACGACCGCGTGCAACAGATCGTGGAGCGAATTCGCGCCGGCAATGCCTATGTCAACCGTAACCAGATCGGTGCCATCGTCGGTTCGCAACCCTTTGGCGGCGAAGGTTTATCCGGCACCGGGCCGAAAGCGGGCGGACCACACTACGTGGAGCGGTTTCAGCGCCGCGCGGCCACCGAAGCGCTGGCTGCACCGGCTGGGGCCGTGCTTGCTGCTGAAACGATGCAGACCAAAATCGATGGCCTCGATGCGCGTAACTGGGCGGCAAGACCCGACCGCGTGGCGGTGTTGCGCAAGGCGCTCGCCGGAAGCGGCAGCGTTATCCGCAAGGCCCTCGCTGAAACAGCCGCCTTCGATATGACGCCGCAAACCCTGCCCGGGCCTACCGGCGAAAGCAACCGGCTCAGCCTGCATCCGAAGGGAACCGTACTGTGTCTTGGCCCGACCGCCGAGATTGCTATCGCGCAGGCGGCGCAGGCGCTGGGTGCGGGTTGTGCAGCGGTTGTCGTGGCGCCAGAGGTCACCGGGCTGGCGCAGCCGCTGATCGATGCCGGCGCGCCGGTCACCGCCGTTGATGGCGTGATTGCGGCCGAGTCGCTGACCTCGCTGCGGGATATGGCGGCGGTTGCCGCGGCCGGAGATTCCGACTGGGCGCGTGCATTGCGTATTGCGCTGGCGCAACGGCCTGGAGCCATCTTGCCGCTGGAAACTCAAATGATCGCACCCGAGCGCTATGTACTCGAACGCCATTTATGCATCGATACCACCGCCGCCGGCGGCAATGCCAGCCTGCTGGCGGCGGTAGACTAAGTACCATTCTGGTCTGCCCCCTGTTTTGCCCATAGGAAAGGCCAGCGCATTGGAGATTTGAAGTGGGTTGAAATTGTGCAAAATCGCACAAAATGGACCCCGTATCTGATAATTTACTTTAACTTGTATAGCTAAGTGACAGATTTACTTGATATATTGCCGCACAAACTTGAGATTTTCGAACTAAGTTATTGACGCCATTGAGAAAAGCCCCCGATTTGGCGCCCATTTTTACTTGACTTGTGCTGAAAATCAGCCATATTGTGTCACTAGGTGGGATAAAGTGTCACAAAGTGGCATAAAACGGGTTAAGTGTGCAAAAATTTCGAGGGGTTTCCAATCTGTCTCTGGACGCAAAGGGGAGAATCGTACTTCCCGCGCGCTACCGTGAGCGCCTGCTTGAGATCTGCCAAAGCCAGTTGATCGTTACCATCGATACCGACCAGCCCTGCCTGCTGATTTACCCGCAGCCCGAATGGGAGTTGATCGAGGAAAAAATCGAGGCGCTGCCCAGTTTTAACCCCACCGCCCGCCGTATTCAACGCCTCCTGATCGGCCATGCCACCGAGGTCGAAGTCGATGCCAACGGCCGCATGTTGTTGTCCAACCCGCTGCGAGAATACGCTCAACTCGGCAAGAAAGTCGTCCTTATTGGCCAGGGCAAGAAATTTGAACTCTGGGATGAAGCGCTGTGGAGCGAACGCATGAAGTCCTGGTTGAGCGAGTCCGGCGACAGCGAAATACCAGAAGCGCTGGCTGAGTTGACGTTGTGAGCCAGGCGCACGCTCCGGTTTTGCACAACGAGGTCATCGCCGCGCTGGCGATCAAACCCAGGGGACGTTACGTCGACGGCACCTATGGCCGCGGCGGCCACGCGCGTTCGATCCTCGCGGCGCTGGGCCAGGACGGAAGCCTGATCGTCATGGACCGCGACCCGCAGGCGATTGCCGATGCGCGCGCCAGCCTGGGCGCGGACGATCGCGTTACCATCATCCACGACGACAACGCCAACCTGTATGCGCGTATCGCCGAACTGGGCCTGCTCGAACAGGTCGACGGTATTCTGCTCGATCTCGGGGTATCCTCACCGCAGCTCGACGACGCCCGGCGCGGTTTCAGCTTTCAGCACAACGGGCCGCTGGACATGCGCATGAATCCGGAACAGGGCGAGTCCGCGGCCGCGTGGCTCAAGCATGCCGACGAGGCTGAGATTGCCAGGGTGCTGTGGGAGTACGGCGAGGAGCGCCACTCGCGCCGCATCGCCAGGAAGCTGGTCGAAGTACGCCAGTCCAGGCCCATCGAGGATACCGCGACCCTGGCATCGATCATCAGCGCGATGATGCCGCGCCCGAAAAATAACAAACACCCGGCAACGCGCAGTTTCCAGGCGATTCGCATCCACATCAACCAGGAACTCGCACAGATTCAGCAGTTGCTGGAGACGGTGCTCGACATTCTCAAAATTGGCGGGCGCCTGCTCGTCATCAGCTTTCATTCGCTCGAAGACCGCCTGATCAAGCGCTTTATCAAGGCGCAGAGCACGCCTCCGAAAATACCGCGCGGCCTGCCGCTGCGTGACAGCGAAATCGATTCACGGGTTCGCCTGCGTAGCTGCGGCAAGGCGATCAAGGCCGGCGCCAGCGAACTGTCCTCGAACCCGCGCGCACGCAGTGCGGTTTTACGCGTCGCCGAGCGAGCAGCCTGATGGACGGCAGAGCCTGGATGTCACTGCTGTTGATCCTGGTTCTCGGCAGTGCCCTGACGGTGATCTACGTCAAGCATCAAAGCCGCGTGTTATTTGCCGAACTGCGCAGTATTCAAAAACAACAGGATCTGCAGGTCATCCACTGGGGCCGTCTGCAGTTACAGAACACCACGCTGGCAACCCATAGTCACGTCGAGTCGCGTGTGCGTCGCGATCTGAAGATGCGCATGCCCGATGGCGTCGAACTGGTGCGATTGCAATGAAGCGCAACATCGAGACTGACAAACCCGACTACCAGCCGGAATTCCTGGCCGGGCGCCACTACTTCGTGTTGCTGATGATGTTTAGCCTGCTCGCTGGCCTGGTAGGGCGCGCGCTTTACCTGCAGGTGGTCGAGCAGGACTTCCTCGCCAGCCAGGGCGGACAGCGGCAGATTCGCACTATTGAAACACCGGCATATCGCGGATCCATTCTGGATCGTTTCGGCACGCCGCTGGCAATCAGCACACCGGTCGATTCGGTGTGGGTGAACCCGAGCGAGATTCTCGAGAACCTGGAGGCCCTGAAGCAGGTTACCGGGAAGTTGGAACTCAACTATCGCGATACGGTAACCCTCCTGAAACAACGCGCCAATCGCGAGTTTGTTTACCTGAAACGCCAGCTCGACCCCGGCTTTGCGCGCGCTGTCGCCTCCGATATCGATGGCGTCTACCTGCAGCGCGAATATCATCGCTATTACCCGGCCGGTGAAGTGGTATCGCACCTGGTCGGCTTTACCGACATCGATGACCAGGGCCAGGAAGGCCTCGAGCTCGCCTATCAGGACTGGTTGAGCGCGCAGCCCGGGCAAAGGCGCGTGATTCGCAACCAGCGCGGTGAGGTCATCGAGGAACTGGCGCAGGTGGCTCCCGCCGAATCGGGTAAGGATGTTTACACCAGTATCGACATGCGCCTGCAGTACATCGCCTATCGCAGCCTCGCACGGGCGATCCAGTATCATGCCGCCAAGGCGGGTTCCGCGGTATTGCTGGATGCGCGCAGCGGCGAAATCCTGGCGATGGTGAACCAGCCCTCCTACAACCCGAATCAGCGCCGCTCGATGGCCGCCGGGCAAATGCGTAACCGCGCGCTCACCGATGTCTTCGAGCCGGGTTCCACGATCAAGCCGTTCACGCTGGCGGCGGCGCTCGACCGTGGACACTTCCACGCCGGTAGCCATATCGACACCTCTCCGGGACACCTGATGGTAAGCGGGCACCCGGTCAAGGATGTGCGCAACTACGGCGTCCTCAGGCTTGCCGATATTCTGCGTAAATCGAGTAATGTCGGCGCTTCGCGTATCGCGCTGTCGATGGACAAGCGCGATTTATGGGAAAGTTTCAGGGACTACGGTTTCGGCGAAGCATCGGGCGTGGCCTTTCCGGGCGAATCTTCAGGCTACTTCCGCCATCACAGCCAGTGGCAGCCGCTCGACCATGCAACCATGGGATTCGGTTATGGCATGTCGGTGTCGATTACGCAGTTGGCGCGTGCCTATGGCGTGATCGCGAACCAGGGGCGTTTGCTTGGTGTCAGCCTGTTGCGCAAGGAGGAGGAGACGCGCTCGACCAACCAGATATCGCGCCACGTGATGAAATCGGCCAGCGCGCGCCAGGTGATCGATATGATGAAGCAGGTGGTCGGGCCGAAAGGTACCGCCCAGCAGGCCGCGGTGGCCGGGTACCAGATCGCGGGGAAAACCGGTACCGCCAAAAAGAGCATCGCCGGCGGATACCGGAAGGATGATTATGTCGCGGTCTTCGCCGGTATCGCACCAGCCAGTAATCCACGCCTGGTGATGGCGGTGATGATCGATGAACCCACCCAGAACGGCTACTACGGCGGCGTGGTTGCGGCGCCGGTGTTTCGCGAGGTCATCGCCAACGCGCTGCGTATTCTCGATATCCCGCCCGACGATCTGCCAACGCTGGTGCAAAGCCGGGAACAGGGGGCATGATGACGAATCCGCGAGTCCCCGGGATGCCGTTGCCGGAGCTGTTAGCGGGTTTTGCCGTGCTCGAGTCGCTGCCGTCGATTCCGATTTGCAATGTCGCCAGTAACAGTGCCGAGGTCGGCGCGAACTCGGCATTTATCGCACTGCCCGGCATTCGCTCGAACGGCGTCGATTACGCGATCGATGCGGTCAAGGCGGGCGCCGTGGCCATCATTTATGATGCGAGCGATGAGTACAGCCTGCAGCGCATACCGCTGTTGAGCAAGCAGGTGGATACCTGCTGGATCGGCGTCGAACAGCTGGGTCGCGCCAATGGCCATATCGTCAGCCGTTTCTTCGGCGATCCGGCAAAGGCGATGACCGTCGTCGGCGTCACCGGCACCGACGGTAAATCCAGCGTGACGCATCTGCTCACCCAGGCCCTGACTCGCATCGGCAAGTCATGCGCCAGCGTCGGCACGCTCGGGTTTGGCATTGGTAATCACTTGACTCCGGACGGGTTGACGACCCCCGACGCGATCACGCTGCAATCACGCCTGCACCAGTTTCGACAGCAGCGCTGTGAATACGTGGTCATGGAAGTATCGTCGCATGCGCTCGAGCAATACCGCGTCAATGGCTGCGATTTCGATATCGCCGTGTTGACCAACCTGGGACGCGATCATCTCGATTACCATGGCACCCAGCAGAGTTATGCCGCCGCCAAGGCGCGCCTGTTTCACGATTTCAAGCTGTCCGGGCGGGTCGTCAATGCCGATGACAGCTTTGGTCAACAGATCAGTGAGTCGGTCGACAGGGAATCCCTGTTGCGTTACTCGGTAGCCGGCGACGCCGCGGCCGATGTCGAAGTGGGCCTGGTGGCCTGTGAAAAAACGCACGACGGGCAGAACATCCGCGCCGCTACTCCGCTCGGCGAAGTGACCGCGGTAACCGCGTTGATGGGGCGTTTCAATGTCGAAAACACACTCGCCTGCATCGCCACGCTGGTTGCGCTGGACCTTGATTACAATCAGCTGGAACTCGCGCTCAAGGACTTGAAGCCAATTCCCGGGCGCATGGAGAAATTCGTCGGCAGTCCCTCGCGGGCAGCCGCCGTGGTCGATTTTGCCCACACCGAGCAAGCCCTGCGCGCCTGTCTCGAGGCCGCGCGCGAGTATACCGATGGGCAGTTGTGGTGCGTTTTCGGCTGTGGCGGGGACCGCGACCAGGGTAAGCGCCGCGGCATGGGGGCCGCGGTCGAGGAACTGGCCGATCGCTGTATCGTAACCGATGACAATCCGCGCTCCGAGTCGCCGCAAAAAATCGTCGCCGAAATCCTGGCGGGTATGCGCCAACCCGACAAGGCCTGTGTCGTCCATAACCGTCACGCCGCGATCGAGTACGCGCTGTCGCAGGCGGCCCCGGATGACCTTGTCGTGATCGCCGGTAAGGGTCACGAACAGGTACAGATTGTCGGCAACGAGCGCCGTCCGTTCAGCGACCGCCACGTGGTCAGCCAAATTTTGCAGGTCGACGAATGATCAGCCTGTCGTTCAAGTCGCTGGCGCAGGTTCTCGGCGCTGAATCCGCCGATCTGGCGGATACCCGCTTCAATGGCGTCACCATCGACAGCCGTCAGTCCTGTGACGGCAAACTGTTCGTCGCCATCAAGGGTGATAATTTCGATGGTCATCAATTTGTCGAAACCGCCTACCGTAATGGTGCACCGGTGGCGCTGGTGGAAGCGCGCCAGGATTGCGAAATCGCGCAGATCGTGGTCGCCGATTGCAAGCGCGCGATGGGCCGCCTGGCAAACCATTGGCGCCGGCATTGTGACCCTTGCGTGATCGCGCTTACCGGCAGCAACGGCAAGACCACGGTCAAGGAAATGCTATACCAGATTCTCGCCCGCCAGGTCGATACTCTCGCCACCACGGGCAACTTCAACAATGACATCGGCCTGCCGTTGACGCTTTTCGAACTGAAACCCGGGCACGAATTCGCCATCCTCGAAATGGGGGCCAGTCACCGCGGTGAAATCGCCAGGCTAGCCGAGATTGCCGAGCCGGACATCGTCTACGTCAACAACGTGGCCGCTGCTCACCTTGCCGGATTCGGCGACATACAGGGTGTGATCGAGGCCAAGGGTGAACTCTACGCCTACTGCGGCCCGGGGCAAAAGGCATTGTTCAATGCCGACGAAGTCGCCAGCCGGTTCTGGCGCGGTATCTGTGCTGCGCAGACCCAGCTCAGTTGCGGTCTCGACGGGCCTTCCGATGTCGGCGCCACCTGGTCGAGCGGCGCTGAAGCGTTGCGGGTCGAATTCAGTTATCGCGGTGAAACCCGAGGCTGTGAACTCGGGATAATCGGAGAGCATAACGTACGCAATGCCCTGGCGGCCGTGTCGCTGGCGCTGCTGGCCGGTAATGAACTGGCGTCGGCGGTGGAAAACCTGGCGGATTTTTCGGGCGTCAAGGGGCGCCTGCAGGTCATGCCCGGACCCGCCCACAGCCGTCTCGTCGATGATAGTTACAACGCCAATCCCGAGTCGCTGGAGGCCGGCATCAAGGTGCTGTGCTCGCTAAAGGGTACGCCCTGGCTGGCGCTTGGCGACATGCGCGAGCTTGGAGTCGAGGAGAAATCGTTGCATCGCGAGGCGGCGCAAACGGCGCGTCGCTACGGTGTCGAAAAATTGTTCGGTGTCGGCGAGATGAGTTGCATTGCCAGCGAGGAATTCGGAGACGCCGGATACTGTTACGAAGATATAGATGGCATGGCGCAGGCCATCCTCGCGCAAATTCACAAAAATGTGAACCTGCTGGTCAAGGGTTCGCGCGGCGCCGGCATGGAGCGGCTTGTTGCGCTGTTGACACAAGCCACGGTTTCGGGGGATCGCAATGCTGTATAGCTTGTCGGAATATCTCACCCAGTTTCACAGCGGATTCAACGTATTCCAGTACCTGACCATGCGCACCATTCTCGGTGTGCTCACGGCGCTGGTGATTTCGCTCATCGTCGGGCCGGTCATGATCAACTACCTGAGCAGCTACAAGATTGGCCAGAGCGTGCGCAACGACGGCCCGGAAAGTCATTTATCCAAGGCTGGAACGCCGACCATGGGCGGCGCCCTGATCCTGGTCGCGATCGTCACCAGCACCCTGATGTGGAGCGATTTATCATCGCGTTTCGTATGGATCATCCTGTTTGTCACGGTCGGTTTCGGCGCCATCGGCTGGATCGATGATTACAAGAAGATCGTCTACGGCAATTCCAAAGGTCTGTCGGCAAGAGTGAAGATGTTCTGGCAATCGCTGATCGGCCTGAGCGCGGCCCTGGCGCTGTTCCACAGCGCGCAGTTTCCGATCGAAACCCAGCTTATCGTGCCCTTTATCAAGAACATCCTGATCGACCTGGGCTGGCTCTACGTGGTGTTGACCTACTTTGTCATCGTCGGCAGCAGTAACGCGGTGAATCTCACCGACGGTCTCGACGGGCTCGCGATACTGCCGACCGTGCTGGTCGGTGGCGCCCTCGGCGTGTTCGCCTATCTCACGGGTAACTTCAACTTCTCCAACTACCTCGGCATTCCCTACGTGCCCGGTGTAGGAGAAATGGTCGTCTTCTGCGGCGCCCTGGTCGGCGCCGGGCTTGGCTTTCTCTGGTTTAACACCTATCCCGCCCAGGTTTTCATGGGTGATGTCGGCGCGTTGGCGCTGGGCGCCGCGCTCGGCACCGTGGCGGTGATCGTACGCCAGGAACTGGTGCTTTTTATCATGGGCGGTATTTTCGTGGCCGAGACTTTCTCGGTCATGCTGCAGGTGGCTTCGTTCAAGTTGACCGGGCGGCGTGTTTTTCGCATGGCGCCGTTACATCATCATTACGAACTCAAGGGTTGGCCGGAGCCGCGCATCATCGTGCGCTTCTGGATCATTACCGTGGTGCTGGTGTTGATCGGCCTGGCGAGTTTAAAGATTCGGTAATGTTAAACGTGAGCCAACAACCAACAGCATTGCTCGATGTGAATTACCTGGTCGTCGGTCTCGGCCTGAGCGGCTACTCGGCAGCGCGCTATCTGCTGCGCAACGGTTATCGTTGCCGCGTACAGGATACGCGCGATGTTCCGCCTTACCTCGGCAAGTTGCGCGCGCAATTCGATACGTTCGAGTTCCACGCGGGAGCGTTGACGGAAGCGATCAGCGCCTGGGCGGATGTGCTGGTGGTGAGTCCGGGGCTGTCCGTGCGCCAGGCCGAAATTCAACGCGCCGCGGGGCAGGGCAAGGCCGTGATCGGCGATGTCGAACTGTTCGCACGCCTGGTAGACAGGCCTGTGGTTGCGATCACCGGTTCGAATGGGAAGAGCACGGTGACGACCCTGGTCGGTGAAATGATCCGCGCCGATCGGCGCCGGGTCGCGGTCGGCGGCAATATCGGCACCGCCGCACTCGATCTGCTGGAGCAGGACGCCGAATATTACGTGCTCGAACTGTCGAGCTATCAACTCGAAACCACGAGTTCCCTGCGCCCCCGCGTCGCCGCCCTGCTCAACCTGAGCGAAGACCATCTCGATCGCTATGAGAGTTATGCCGGCTATGTCGAGGCCAAGCTCGCCGTCTACGATAATGCTGAAATTTGCGTGAGTAATTTCGATGATCCGTCAACCCGCCACGACAGGCGCGACATCGGCTTCAGCCTGGACCCGCACAGCGAGGCCGATTTTCGATTGCTCGAAGATCAGGGGTTGTGGCTCGCGCACCGTGATGAAGCCTGGTTGAAGGTAGAACAGCTCGGCATCAGTGGTCGCCACAACTGGGCTAACGCGCTGGCGGCGATGGCGATTGCCGACAGCATCGGAATCTCGAAGCCGGCTATCGTCGACGCCTTGCAGGCATTCAGCGGCATTCCGCATCGCAGTCAATGGGTTGCCGAGATCGATGGCGTCGAGTGGATTAATGATTCCAAGGCGACCAATGTCGGCGCCGCGCGGGCTTCGATCGAAGGCCGTACGCGGCCGGTCATATTGATCGCGGGTGGCCAGTCGAAGGGCGCCGATATGTCGGTCATGGCGCAGACCCTGAAGCAAAAGGTAAAACTGGTTTTATTGCTCGGAGAAGATGCCCCGTTGCTGCAGCAGGCGTGGCGTGACGCGGCCCCGATCGAGCGGGTCGAGACCATGCGCGAGGCCGTACAGCGTGCCCGCCGGGCCGCGCTAAGCGGCGACTGCGTGCTGCTGGCCCCGGCCTGCGCGAGCTTCGACATGTACCCCAGATTCGAGGCGCGCGGTGATGATTTCATGCACTGCGTGAAGGAAATCGGAGCATGAGCAGCCAGGCAATCAGAACCGACAAACCGGTTAGCGCCGCGGCATTCGAGCTCGCGCCGGGCTATGACCGCATCATCCTGCTGCTCTACCTGGTGCTGATCTGTCTCGGACTGGTAATGGTGGCCTCGGCATCGATCGGCATCGCGGACCAGCAAACCAGTGATCCCTTCTTCTACGCCAAGCGCCAGTTTCTGCGGATTCTGCTGAGCCTCGCCCTGCTCTGGTTTGCCTGCAAGATCCCGCTCGAATTCTGGAGCAGGAACGGCATGACCTTGATGCTGGGTTCGATCATCCTGCTGGCCTTCGTCCTGATTCCGGGCGTGGGCCACACCGTCAACGGCGCCACGCGCTGGTTGAATTTCGGCCTGTTCACCTTCCAGGTATCGGAAGTCGCGAAGCTGTTCCTGATTATCTACCTGAGCGGTTACCTGCTGCGGCGCGGTGGCGAAGTACAGACCAACACCATGGGATTTATCAAGCCCATGGTGATCCTGGCGATGGCCAGCGGACTGCTGGTGCTGGAGCCGGACTTTGGCGCCGCGGCCGTGTTGCTGATGACCGGGCTGGGAATGATTTTTCTCGGCGGGGTGCGCTTTGGCCAGTTCCTCCTGTTCATAGTTGGCACGCTTTGCATCATGGGATTGCTGGCCGTGTCATCCCCTTACCGGCTGGCGCGCATCACCTCGTTTCTGGATCCCTGGGCCGATCCTTTCAATAGTGGCTTCCAGCTGACGCAATCCCTGATTGCGATCGGTAGCGGCGGCTGGTTCGGAGCAGGCCTCGGCGGCAGCATACAGAAGCTGTTTTACCTGCCGGAAGCGTATACCGACTTCATGTACGCGATATTCGCCGAAGAGTTCGGTTTCGCCGGGCAGCTCTGCCTGATCGGCCTGTTCGCGCTGTTTGCCGTGCGCTGTTTCGCAATCGCCAGGCTCGCATTGCAACGCCAACGGGCTTTTGGCGCATACCTCTCCTACGGCGTCGGCTTGCTGATCACCTTGCAGGCCCTGATTAATATCGGCGTCAACATGGGCGCTCTGCCGACCAAGGGCCTGACCTTGCCATTCGTCAGCTACGGCGGCAATTCCATGCTCAGCATGTCATTCGCGGTCGGGCTGGTGCTGCGGGTCTACCTCGAGTGCCAGACCGGTGATACAGCCGTCCCGCCGCCGCGGCGGGGGAGGGTGAGCGCATGAGCCGGGATATGCAAAAACCCATCCTGGTGATGGCCGGCGGCACCGGCGGTCACGTCTTCCCCGCGTTGGCCGTTGCCGAATGCCTGCGTGCGCAGGGCGAGCAAATCGTCTGGCTTGGAACCCGCGCCGGCATCGAGGCGCGCGTGGTGCCGGCCGCGAACTTCGCTATCGAATGGTTGAACGTGCAGGGCTTGCGCGGCAAGGGCATGGCGGCACTGTTAGTGGCGCCGTTTCGCCTGTTGCGCGCCTGCTGGCAGGCGCTGCGGATTCTGCGCCGCACGCGCCCCAAGGCCGTGCTCGGCATGGGCGGATTCGTATCCGGTCCGGGCGGCCTGATGGCCTGGCTGATGGACATTCCGCTGTTCCTGCACGAGCAGAACTCCATCGTCGGCTTGACCAACCGGATCCTGAACCGGCTTGCGGCCGGTGTTTATGTCGCGTTTCCGCGGGCACAGGCGCGCATGCAAAATGCCGAGTGTATCGGCAACCCGGTGCGCGAAGGTTTTACCCGGCTGCAGGAACCCGCGGCCCGTTTGCAGGCCCGCATCGACGCGCCGCTGCAGCTACTGGTTATCGGCGGCAGCCTCGGCGCGGCCGCGCTCAACAGCCTGTTGCCGCGTGCAGTCGCATGCCTCGACCGCGACCAGCGTCCGCGAGTGCGCCACCAGTGCGGCGAGAAGCACCTGCCGGCCTGCCGGCAAAATTATGCCGATAACGCGGTTGAAGCCGAGGTCGTCAGCTTCATCGACGACATGCCGGCGGCCTATGCCTGGGCCGACCTGGTGGTGTGCCGTGCGGGTGCGTTGACGATATCGGAGCTAACGGCTGTCGGACTGGCCTCGTTGCTGATCCCCTTTCCCTATGCGGTCGATAACCACCAGCACTACAATGCGCTCTTCCTGGAACAGAAGCAGGCGGCGCAGGTTCTGCCCGAGGCCGGACTCAGTCCCGAAGGCCTGGCGTTGAAGCTGAAGTTCTTCCAGCAGAATCGCGCCATGCTGGTGGAGATGGCCGTCAATGCGCGCGCCCAGTTCCAGGCGGATGCGAGCGGGCGTCTGGCTGCGGGCGTACTCGCCGGAGCACGATCATGACCGTAAGCTCAAAGCATTTCATGCGGCGTATTCGCAATATTCACTTGATCGGTATCGGTGGCGCCGGCATGAGCGGTATCGCCGAGGTATTTCACAATCTCGGTTACCAGATCAGCGGTTCGGACATCTCCGAGAGCACCATGGTGCGGCATCTGCGAGGACTCGACATCACTATCGCCATCGGTCATCGCGCCGAAAACGTTGCCGATGCGCATGTCGTCGTCGTTTCGACCGCGATCGACGAGGACAACCCGGAAGTCGAACATGCGCGGGAACTGCGCATACCGGTGGTGCGGCGTGCCGAAATGCTGGCGGAACTGATGCGCTTCCGGCGCGGTATCGCGGTCGCGGGCACCCACGGCAAAACCACCACCACCAGCCTGGTGGCATCGGTGCTCGCACGCGGCGATATCGATCCCACCTACGTGATTGGCGGCAAGCTGATCAGCTCGGGCAGCCACGCGCGGCTCGGGCTCAGCGATTACCTGGTAGCCGAGGCCGACGAGAGCGATGCGTCCTTTCTCTACCTGCAGCCGATGATGGCAATCGTGACCAATATCGACAAGGATCACCTGTCGACCTACGAGGGTGATTTCGATCGGCTCAAAGCGACCTTTATCGAATTCCTGCACCACCTGCCGTTTTACGGGCTGGCGGTGCTTTGCATCGATGATGCGGTGGTGCGTGAAATCATGGCGCAAATCGCGCGGCCGGTGCTGACCTATGGTGAGTCAGAGGTTGCCGACGTGCGCATTACCGATATCGTCGCGCGCGGCAGCAAAACGGCTTTCAAGGTTATTCTGCCGGATAACCCGGACATGCTCGAAATCGAGCTCAATCTGCCGGGTAAACACAATGTACAGAATGCGACCGCGGCCATCGCCATCGCCTGGGAACTGGGCGTGTCGCGCGCCGCCATCGGCGAGGCGCTGTCCGAATTTTCCGGCATCGGCCGCCGCTGCCAGATTACCGAGAATGTTGCGCTCGGTAACGGCAGGGTCATGCATATCGATGACTACGGGCATCACCCCGCCGAAATCGCGGCGACCCTGGCCGGCATTCGCGCCGCCTGGCCGGGGCAGCGACTGGCGGTACTGTTTCAGCCGCATCGTTACACGCGTACGCGCGACCTGTTCGAGGACTTCAGCCAGGTGCTGGCCGATGTCGATCAATTGATTTTGCTCGAGGTTTACCCGGCCGGCGAAAGCCACATCAAGGACGCCGACGGGCGTGCACTGGCGCGTTCGATCCGGGCGCGCGGCAAGGTTGACCCGGTGTTCGTGGAAGACCTGCAAGGGCTCGGCGATGTGGTTGAAGCCGTGCTGCAGGATGGCGATATCTTCGTCACCCTGGGGGCGGGCAGCATCGGTGCCTGGGCGGCCGAATTCCTGGTGCGGCATGCGACAACGGGTGAGAGTGGATGAACGTGGCCAGCCAGCTAGCAATGAGAGGCAAACTGACGCTCGACGAACCGATGTCGAAACATACCAGCTGGCGACTGGGCGGCCCCGCGGATCGCTACTATGTTCCCGCCGATCTGCAGGACCTGCAGGATTTCCTCGCCGGTCTCGATGCGGACGTGGATATTCTGTGGGTCGGGCTTGGCAGTAACCTGCTGGTGCGTGACGGCGGCATTCGCGGCCAGGTCATCGCGCCGCTCAACGCGCTCAGGCAGATTCACATGCAGCTCGATGGCAGTCTCTACGCCGAATGCGGCGTCAGTTGCGCGAAGCTGGCGAAGTACTGCCGCAAAAAGGAACTGGCGGGCGCGAATTTCTTTGTCGGCATACCCGGCACCGTTGGCGGCGCGCTGGCGATGAACGCGGGCGCCTTCGGCGGTGAAACCTGGGCCCTGGTAGAGCAGCTCATCATGATCGATCGCCAGGGCAGGCTGAACCGGCGTGAGCCGTCGGAGTTCAAGGTTGGCTATCGTCACGTCGAACTGCCGCAACAGGAATGGTTTGCGGCGGCGCAGTTTCGCTTCTCGGTGCGCGCCGGCGACGAGGAATCAAACATTCGCGAACTGCTGCGCAAACGCAATGCCACGCAACCGATCGGGCAGCCGTCCTGCGGCTCGGTCTTCAAGAATCCACCGGGACGCCATGCCGCGCAGTTGATCGAGGCGGCCGGCCTCAAGGGATATCGTCTCGGTAGCGCATGCGTTTCCGACAAACACGCCAATTTCATTATCAGCGACAGCGATACCAGCGCCGCCGATATCGAGGCCTTGATCATTTACATTCGTGAGCGCGTCGCGGCACAGTTTGACGTCGCGCTGGAAACCGAGGTGCGTATCGTGGGGGAAGCCTTATGACCCTGCAATTACCGAAACCCGGCGCCGATGCCGCGGCCAGATGTGGTCGAGTGGCGGTTTTGATGGGGGGCAATTCCGCCGAGCGTGAAGTCTCGTTGAAAAGCGGTAAAGCCGTTCATCAGGCACTGCTTGCCGCAGGCGTCGATGCGATTCCGTTCGACCTGCAAGGTGATGCTTTTCACCGGCTCACCGAACTCGAGGTCGATCGCGTTTTCAATGTCTTGCACGGGCGCGGCGGCGAGGACGGCACGATACGCGCGTTGTTTGATTTTCTCGGTATCCCGTGCACCGGCAGCGGCGTTTGCGCGTCGGCCCTGGCCATGGACAAGATTCTGACCAAGAAGGTGATTCGCTGCAGCGGTATTGCAACCCCTGATTTCATCGAGCTGGGCGATGAAGCCGATTGCGAACGCCTGCTCGCGGAATTCGGTCTGCCGGTTTTCGTCAAGCCGGTGCTGGAGGGTTCGAGTATCGGCACCGCGCCGGTACATCGGGCTGAAGAGCTATACCCCGCCTGGCATGCGGCGCGTCGCTTCGGTGCGGTGTTCGCGGAGAGATTCGTCGATGGCGCCGAGTACACCGCCGGTTTTATCGGCGATGACGTGTTACCGCTGATCAAGCTCGAAACACCCAATGAATTCTATGACTACGAGGCCAAGTACCTCGCCGACGATACCGTTTACACCTGTCCGAGCGGTCTTGACGACGGCCGCATCGCCGAAATCAATGCATTGGTGCTGGAAACCATTCGCGCCACCGGTGTTTGCGACTGGGGCAGGGTCGACCTGATGCTGGATCGGCGGCAGCGCCCCTGGATTATCGAGGTCAATACGGTGCCCGGGATGACCGATCACAGCCTGATTCCGATGGCGGGCCGGGAGGCGGGCCTTGAAATGCCCGACCTGGTCCTCAGTATCCTCGCCGCAACGCTAACTGGAGATGACAGTCATGTTTAAATTCCGTAAGCAGGAAGCTTCCCAGGCAAAACGCAATCTGAAGGCAAAGCAGCGCCGTAGTTTTCAGTGGCGTAAATCCTGGAACTGGGGATTTTTGCTGGCGCCGCTGTTGCTGGGGTTTGTTTATCTCGGGCAAACGGACCATGTGTTGCCGATTCGCAGCATACAGTTGATGGGAACCTTCGAGAACCTGGATCAGCGCGATGTCGAATCGACCCTGCAGGGGTATATCGGGCAGGGCTTTTTTTCGCTCGACATCCACCAGCTGCAACAGATACTGAAAGCTAAATCCTGGACCGACTCGGTATCGGTGCGGCGTATTTGGCCCGACAAACTGCGGGTAACCATCATCGAAAAGAAACCGATCGCTCGCTGGGACGACGATCACCTGCTGAGCGACACGGCAAGGGTATTCGCTGCGCATAGCGCGGATTTCGGGCACCTGCCGCTGGTGCATGCCGACAATCACCAGCCTGACTGGGTATTACGGCAGTTTCAAAAGTTGCAGGCGCAGTTTAACCGGGTCGATGAGCGCGTGGTGACGCTACAGGTCGACAGCCGCGGCGCCCTCGATGTGAAGCTGATCAATGATCTCGAAATCAAGCTTGGCCGCGACGATATCGATCACAAGATCGATCGCCTGGTGAATATTTATCAGCAACAGATATTACCGCGTCGCGAACAGATTGAACGGATCGATTTGCGCTACAGCAACGGTTTCGCCGTGGCCTGGAAAAAAGAGGCGCTGCAGGGCAGCGACAAGGCGTCAATCTGGAGTAACAGCAATGTCTAAAAAGACCTCGGGAAACCTGGTCGTCGGACTCGATATCGGCACTTCCAAGGTGGTCGCCATCGTCGGCGAAGTCACCGTGGAAGGTGATATCGAAATCATCGGCATCGGTACCCAGCCTTCGCGAGGATTGAAAAAGGGCGTCGTCGTCAATATCGAATCGACGGTGCAGTCGATTCAACGCGCGGTCGAGGAGGCGGAACTGATGGCGGGTTGCCAGATCCGTTCGGTGTTCGCGGGCATCGCCGGTAGCCACGTGCGCAGTATCAATTCCCATGGCATCGTCGCGATCAAGGAAAAAGAGGTAGCGTCGGCCGATGTCGCGCGCGTCATCGAGGCGGCCAAGGCGGTTGCGATTCCGGCGGACCAGCGCATTCTGCACGTGCTGCCGCAGGAGTTCATCATCGATAGCTCGGAAGGGATTCGCGACCCGATCAGCATGTCGGGAGTGCGCCTCGAAGCCAAGGTGCACCTGGTAACCGGCGCGGTGAGCGCGGCGCAGAACATCATCAAGTGCGTGCGCCGCTGCGGCCTCGAGGTCGATGACGTTATTCTCGAGCAACTGGCGTCTTCGTGCTCGGTGCTGACCGACGACGAAAAGGAGCTCGGCGTATGCCTGGTCGATATCGGCGGCGGCACCACCGACATCGCGGTTTTTTCCGATGGCGCCATCCGCCACACCGCGGTCATACCCATTGCCGGCGACCAGGTCACCAACGACATCGCGGTCGCCCTGCGCACACCCACCCAGTACGCCAACGATCTGAAGGTTCGCTACGCCTGCGCGCTGCGTCAACTCGCGGCCGACGACGAAACCATCGAGGTGCCCAGCGTCGGCGATCGCGAACCGCGGCGTCTGGCGCGCCAGACCCTGGCCGAGGTGGTGGAACCGCGTTACGAGGAATTGTTGAGCCTGGTGCAGGCGGAACTGCGCCGCAGCGGGTTCGAAGAGATATGCGCCGCCGGAATCGTTCTCACCGGCGGCAGCTCAAAAATGGAGGGCGCAATCGAACTGGCGGAGGAAATATTCCACATGCCGGTTCGGCTGGGTTATCCGCAGTATGTATCGGGGCTGGTCGACGTCGTGCGCAACCCGATTCATGCCACAGGTGTTGGATTGTTGCTGTTTGGAAACAGGCAGCAATCCGGCTTGTCCGGTTATCAACTGGACGCTCAAAACGAAGCCGGGCTTTTGGCGAGGATGAAAAGCTGGTTTCAAGGTAATTTTTAATTGATGCAAGAGGAGACACAAAAAATGTTTGAATTGATGGAATCACACTCCAAAGACCCGGTAATCAAGGTCATAGGGGTCGGTGGAGGCGGCGGCAATGCCGTATTGCACATGGTTACGGCGGGTATCGAAGGCGTCGAATACATTTGCCTCAACACCGACGTACAGGCGCTCAAGAAGATGGACATGCGCACCACCATGCAAATCGGAGCCAGCATCACCAAGGGGCTGGGCGCCGGCGCCGATCCGGGTATCGGCAGGCAGGCGGCGCTCGAAGACCGTGAACGCATCCAGGAGGCGATCGAGGGCTCGAATATGCTCTTCGTAACCGCCGGTATGGGTGGTGGAACCGGTACCGGCGCGGCGCCGGTCATCGCCCAGATCGCGAAGGAAATGGGCATACTGACGGTTGCGGTAGTCACCAAGCCTTTCGGCTTCGAACGCAGCAAGCGCATGTCGCAGGCGGAAACCGGTATCAAGGAACTGGCCAGCGTGGTCGACTCGCTGATTACCATTCCGAACGACAAGCTGATGCCGGTACTGGGCAAGCAGACTTCGTTGCTGGAGGTTTTCGAGAAAGCGAACGACGTGTTGCGCGGCGCGGTACAGGGTATCGCCGAACTGATTACCTGCCCCGGTCTGATCAACGTCGACTTTGCCGACGTTCGCACCGTCATGTCGGAAATGGGAATGGCGATGATGGGAACCGGCTCCGCGACCGGAGACAACCGCGCCAAGGAAGCCGCCCAGGCGGCGATCTCTTCGCCCTTGCTCGAGGACATCAACATCTCGGGAGCCCAGGGTATTCTCGTCAACGTCACAGCCGGGCTCGACCTCGCGATTGGCGAACTCGATGACGTCGGCACCGCGATCACCGAACTGGCCTCGTCCGATGCCAACGTGGTCGTCGGCACGGTCATCGATTCCAATATGACCGATGGCGAATTGCGCGTCACCATGGTCGCAACCGGACTCGGTAAGGACAAGATTCTGAGCGATATGCCGGTGGCCGCGATCCAGCCTGAAAGCAATGGCGAGGTCGATTATAAGAAGCTGGACCGTCCGACGGCGATTCGCAAGAAGATCGTAGGCGATAGTGTCGAAGTGCCGCAAGACAAGGACAATATGGATTATCTCGAGATTCCTGCTTTCCTGCGTCGTCAGGCAGATTAATCGGCAATTCCTCTTGCAGGGAGAGCGGTTCAGGGAGGAACCGCGAGCCCCTTGCACTCCACTGCGCGCCGCGATGATGAGCGAAAAGCTGCTACTGTCTCCGCAACTGTTCGTGGCCGAAGGCACTGACCGCAAGTGTTACCGTCACCCCGATAGAACCGATTGTTGCATCAAGGTATTGCACCCTGATGTCGGCCCCGGCCGGTTTTGGCGTGAAGTGAAATACTATTCGCGACTGCACCAGCGCGGCGTCGTTTTCTAGGTTCAAACACCTCCTCGCCTTCCGCGGTCTCGTCAACACCAACCTGGGTAAGGGCGCCATGTTCGATCTGGTGCTGGATGATGACGCGCAATTTTTCGAGGTCACTGCACTATTACCTGTGCCAGGGCGACCGCCGCTTCAACGCCTGGGTCGTTGCCGAAATCGAGTGTCTGAAACAGGATTTCTACGCGCAATGGATCGAATTCCACGACCTGAATCCTACCAACATCCTGGTCAAGCGCCTCGGCTTCGACGAATTTCGCATGGTCGTTATCGATGGCGTCGGTCACAATCATTTTATTCCGCTGGCCAGTTACAGTCCTGTGCATGCGCGAAAGAAACTGGTGCGCGTGTGGAATCGGCGCTACCGTCAGTGGTACTCCGCGTTTCCAGGCTTACTCAATCAACTGAAGCCCTATCCCACTTTCTGAACCCTGATTGAAGTCCACACCTTTATAGTAGCCTGCCCTTACAGCACTGTACCCTCAGGGACATGCAACGATTTTTTCGCCTTGTCATTCCGGCGAAAGCCGGAATCCAGAATCGAAGGTGATTCCCCCTGGCGCTGGATCCCGGCTTTCGCCGGGATCACAGAGTAGAGCCGGGATGACGGGTTAGCGGTTGTTGCCGAGTTTTGACTTGATCCACTGGTCGAGTGAAAAAAAGCCACCGCCGTAGAGAATATTGGTGAGCAGCATCGTGCCCCACAGGTAATGCCATACCAGGCCGGCGCCTTTGGCCAGGGTCGCGTAGTAGGAAACCACCGCCATGATATTGATAATCGACAGCGCGATCGCGGTGAAGCGCGTTGCGAAACCGGCGATCAGGATTACCGGGAACACCAGTTCGCCGAAAGTCGCGAGATAGGCCGCCAGCTCGAAGTG
>JAAEPH010000202.1 GCA_024232855.1 Gammaproteobacteria bacterium | reverse complement strand
TCAAAGGAGTTTTCCGAACGTGCAAATGGCGAGTCAAAACGAATATACCCGCGATGAAACCGACAGCCTGGGGACGGTCAGTATGCCGCGGCAATCGCTCTATGGCAGCAATACCGCCAGGGCACTTGAAAATTTCCCCATCGACGATCGGATCCTGGGGCAGGAGCCCGCCCTGGTTAAAGCCCTGGCGAAAATCAAGAAAGCCTGCGCACTCGCCAACGTCGAGCTGGACAGGATAGAAGAATCGATTGGTCATGCACTGGTTCAGGCCTGCGATGAAATGATTGACGGGCAACTTAACCAACATCTGCTTGTTCCTGTACTTGAAGGATCTGGCGGAACCTCGACCAATATGAATGTTAACGAGGTATTGGCTAATCGGGCATTGCAGTTAATCGGTAAAATTCCGGGTGACTATTCCGTGATTCATCCCAATGATCATGTGAACCAGGGGCAGTCAACCAATGATGTTTTGCCCAGCGCGATCAAGTTGGCCTGTTATGAGCTGGCTCAGGAAGCAAAATCCGGCGTCGAAATCGTGGCGCTGGCGCTAACGCAAAAAGCCGGTGAATTTTCAGAGGTTTATCGGCTGGGGCGTACCTGTTTGCAGGATGCACAACCGATGACGCTTGGCCAGGCGTTTGGAGGTTATCATTCGGTCATTGATCGCGCCGCGAGTCGCATTGGCGATCAATCGATGCGTCTTTTGACCATTCCGTTGGGCGGCACCGCGATTGGTACTGGTTTGGGTTCGGCGGCTGGATTTCAGAAACTTGTGTTCGAACACCTGCGCGATGTTTCAGGACTGCCGGTAGTGCCTAGTGCCAACCGTTTTGACGGCATGCAAAATCTTGATGAATTTCAACGCTTGTCCGCCGAACTGGAAACCGCCACTGGAGCGATGGCTAAAATCGCCAAGGATTTCATAATATTGTCCTCGGGGCCTTCCGGTGGACTGGCAGAAATTTCGCTGCCCGCGGTACAGCCTGGCTCGTCGATTATGCCGGGTAAGGTTAATCCCGTTATTCCCATGTCAACAATTCAGCTGGCCCAGCTAGTCCATGGTAATCATTGTTGTATCGTCATGGCCTGTCAGGATGGATTGCTTGAAATTAATCATTTCGAGCATTCGGTCGCCTCGCGCTTATTCGACTCGCTACATCGAATTTCCGAGATCGCAACGACCTTTGCAACGCATTGTATCGATGGTATCGAGGCAAATGAGGCCCGCTCGATGGATAATCTAACCCAGTCGTTTGCGCTGGCGACCACGCTGGTACCGAAACTGGGTTATAGCGCTGTCAGCGCTATTGTTAAGGAGAGCGTTAAAACAAAACGGGCTTTTCTCGAAGTCGCGGTAGAGCGCGATTTAATCGCTCGGGATGAAATCCTCGATATTATCAAGTCGTCGGTCAGGATCGATTAATTGAAAAATCCGGGCAGTCCTTTGTTTATTGCGGAGCAACTTGCTGCATTCGTCGCCGGGTTATCGATTGAAGCGATTCCACCACCGGTTGTCGAGGAAGCCAGGCGTTGCCTGCTCGATACCACCGGGGTAATCATCGCTGGACAGTCGACCAGGGTCGCTCAAAGTACCCGAGCGCATGCGCTATCGGCCTATGGACGGGGACAGGCCCATGTGCTGGGTTGTAGCGACACATTGCAGCCGATGGGCGCGGCCCTGGTTAACGGGACCGCGGGTCATGCCAACGATTTTGATGACACCAGTTATGCCGGGATTATGCATGGCTCAGTGGTTGTCTACCCCGCTGCATTGGCCCTTGCCGAGGAACATGGCGTAAGCGGGGTGAGATTGCTGGAAGCGTTCATCGCGGGTGTTGAAGTGGAATATGCGATTGCCGAGTTATGTACCGATCACATCTATTTTAAAGGCTGGTGGACCACTGGCGTTTACGGAACCTTTGGCGCTGCCGCGGCTTGTGCCAAAATTCTGCATCTGGACCCGGCAGGAATTACCAATGCTGTCGCTATCGCCGCCTCGTATGCCGCGGGGATGCGGGCTTCCTTTGGTACTGATGCCAAGCCTCTTGGCATTGGCCTGGCTGCCAGTCAGGGAATGGAGTGCGCCTTATTAGCCGCCGCCGGCTTAACCGGGCCGGTTGATGTGTTTGAGAATGAAAGCGGGTTTCTTAAATTATTGAATGACAATAAGCACTCGCCGGATATTGATTTACAGCTTGCAAAAAAGTGGCGCCTGATAGATCCCGGTATTCTGTATAAATCATACCCGGTCTGCTCCGCCGCTCAGGCCGGGGCTGAACTCAGCGCTCTATTGATGGAACAACACGGTCTAACGGCGGATGATATTGAAAGCGTCGTCTGTGAAGTGCCGCCCCTGGTCGCTCTCAGTCTCGTTTATGATCGACCGGAATCTATCCGGGAAGCTCAATTTTCGATGCCCTTCGCGGTTGGATGTATGCTGGCATTTGGTGGCCTCGGACTGGAGCACTTGACGATGGAGGTGCTTAAGGATCCGAAACTACAGCAACAAATGCAAAAGCTAAGCATGCATGTGCCGGAATTCCTGGCGAACGATCCCACTGTTTTGCAGCGTTGTCCGGAAGGCGCCGGTGTGACCTTGATTACCAATCAGGGAGTTGAATTCAAGGATTTCCTGGAGAGGCCGACCGGTATGCCTGGCAATCCGATTTCAACGCAAGCGCTGGTAGCCAAGTTTCGAAGCTGCTTTACCCACAGCGGTAAGCGTGATGAATTAACAATATCCATCGCAGACAATTTGTTGGAAATTGATAAATGCTCCGATATTCGAGCAATCTTCGAGAAACTGGGCGAGTAAACCGCCTTCTCGTCAAATTTCCGCGCAAACGCGGCCAGATACAAAACAAATTTAACCGATTCGGTTGTCTGGCTACCGCTGCGATGGTGTTTGGTTGTGAGTCGCAGGGCGCAGACTCATTTTTCGCGTCAGGCTGTTTATACCTTGCCCGAGTCGGTCTCTGCCTCTGAAAAATCAATTCCGAGCGTCTGACTTCTCCAAAGGAGACACTGAAAATCGCGTCGCGGGAGGCAACTTACGGCACATTCCGGACGTCCAGAATTTTGTGGCGAGCGGCAAAATCCGACACAACTCGGCGCTCACCAACCCACATTGCAGAAATCAAATGCCGATTTAAACAACACGATTCGAATGTCTTATTCCGATGACAGGATACCCATTCTGATCTCGGGTCAGGGAGCAAACCAGTATACTGCGCCCCCGATTACGCTGATGCTTGATTCGGGATCGGATTTCCACCAACAATCGATCCCCGAGCGGGTGACCCAGACTGTCGTTGATGATATTGAAACGGTTCAAGCCCAGGTACAGTATGGTAAAACTGTAATGCTTACACCGAGATGATTATTCGATGCAGTAACCGAGTCTGTCGAAAAACAAGATTCGATTGGGTAAACCGGTCAGGACATCGTGGACTGCATCAACGCAAGCTTCTCCTCGGCTTGTTTCCGGTCGGTGATATCGGTTTGCGAACCGGTCATTCGAATCGCTATGCCGTCCTCGTCAAATACCGCGAGGCCCCTGCACATCATCCACCGATAGTTTCCTTCCGCATTGTTGATTCGGTACTCGCATTCAAAATGCGGAGTCTCAGCATTTTTATGCGCATGGAGTTCGTTAATCACGCGGATTTTATCATCAGGATGGATTCGATCAATCCATTCCAGAGGATCGTTATCGATGTCATCTTCATTGAACCCGAGCATGGATTTCCACCTCGGTGAAAAATATATCTGGTCGTCTTTAAAGACCCAGTCCCAGAATCCGTCGTTGACACTGCGAGCAATCAGGCTGTAGCGTTCTTCGCTTGCCCGCAAATCGTTGAATGCTGATGACGCACGCAAAATGTAGTCGAGTTTATACGGGAGTAGTTCCCAGTTGACCGGTTTTTCACAATAATCGGTGGCCCCAATAGAAAAGGCCTGTCTGATGCAGTGCGCATCGTTGAGTCCCGTCAGCATCACTATTGGTACATGCTTACCCTGCTTCATCCGACGAATTGACGAGCATAACTCGAATCCATCAATATGCGGCATCATCACGTCGCATAAAATCAAATCGGGCGTCTTTGCCTCGAATATTTCAAGCGCTTCCTTACCGTCTTCTGCTTGCAGAACCCCGAAGGATTTTGCGGTGAGGGCTTCATGTGCCAAAAATCGAACCATAGGATCGTCATCCGTCACCAAAATTACAGAGGAGGTCCGACGATATGTGTGATCATGCCCGTGTAAATCTTTCCTTTGTTTCTGCGGAACCTTGTTTGACTTCGGGTCAATAGAGCTATCCCGTTGGTTATCCAGAGCATTCGGCGGTAGGTCGGTGGAGTCCATGTTCATAGGATTTATAATTTTCGTTTAAGCGCTCTATGAATATTTTATTTCGAGTAACTACTTGAATATATTAAACTTGGTTTCGAACAAATTAAGTTTCGATGCACATCAAATGCCGCAGGACGACCAGAAATATCGGATAAAACCAGAAATATCGGATAAAATAGTTAAACATCAATAATCCTCGCTCTGTCTAAGTGCTGTTTGACTAAATCTACTGAGCACTAATTATTTCTATTTGTGAGTATAGGCTAAGTATTTATCCTTTTGTAAATGTATGTGCCGTGTCGATTGCCGTTTTAATGTTTTCCCAGTTGGCATCACTCCGCAGCGTACAATCAGCCCCCAGGATGAAATCCCCTGACACTTCCTGGCAGACAGCCAAAACAGCATCCTTGACCTCGCTGGTACTTCCAGTTGAAATAACGTCAAGTCGTTCCAACCCGCCCATGAAGGGTCGGCCAAACAATTCGGCAACATCATTCCCGGTCAGTGTCTTTGAGCCCAGTTCCAGGCCAACATTTACCACATGACCCGGGTAATCCACGAAGGGTGCCAGATCCATGTACCTGCCTTCATAGTCACAAACATGCAGGATATTAAATTCGCAAGCACGGTTGATCTCCTCCATCAGGGCTAAATCATAGGGCTTAATGCATTCATCAAACACAGGAGAGCCCTCAAATCGGTGGGTTTCGCCACCCTCGGTGGAATGGAAAAACCCGTCAATCCCCACGTCAATGCATCCTTTCACGAAAAGCATTAAACTCTCAGTGACAATCTCAATTCCCTTTTTTACCTGATCAGGATTTTCTCTGAGATGCTGGATCAGGACTTCTTCCCCCACCGTCTCTTCGGCGCACATATAGGGTGAGTAGAGTGTCATTATTACCATCGCATCTTTGCCAGCGGCATCCACCAATCCCTTCGCGATATTGATCTGATCTTCGTAGAAATCCGCACCGTGGAAAGGCATCTTGATCCAATCTTCCGGCTTCTCTATTTCAGCGACAAATGGGAACGTATTCTCGGATTGGATCTTGACGAAATCCATCCCTGTAAAGTTAAAATACTCCAGGTGTTTATCAATAGCAGCCTGCCCGCGGTGGTAGCTTTCATCGAAATGGAGGAAGAATCCCGCAGGAATGTACCGGGAAGATATTCCCGACTCCAGGAATCTTTCCATAATTTCTCTTTTGTTCATCAATGTATCTCTCTCTAAACCGATATACGTATGTGAAACTTCAACCTAAAATCCTCAGTTGAATCTACTGCGGTCGTCTACTGCACTGAATCTCCTGCATTTTTTTCATTATTTTAAGCTCACCCGTAGAGTGTAGAGTGACTACGCGATCGCCTAAAATAACGAAAGAAATACCTGATATTCAGCACAGTAGACGCCCTCGCTACGATTCAACTGAGGATTTTAGGTTCAAGGAATCCCGTAAAGGGACAGGTTTATTTTCAATCCCATGCTAAGCCAATCCTGAGTAGGTCATTTCACTCAGATAAAATGTAAGTCAAATAGATCTGCCCCCTTTTTGCTCAGCCTTGCAGGCTAAGTGAACGGCTTGAACCTGCCCGATTCCCAGTCGTAGGCGGAAAGCTCCGGGACCGCGATATCCACGTACCAGCCGTGTAACTGCAGGTCATCCGCCTCGACGCGTTCGCGAACCCACGAGAAGGTGGTCAGGTTTTCCAGCGATACCAGCACCGCGTTTTGTTCGCAGGCGCGCGTGCGAGCGGCTTCATCGGCTTTGCCCATGGTTGCCAGTACCCGGCGGTGAGCAGCCGCTAACATGGACACCCACGGCGAGACGTACTTGAAGGCGCTGTTACCGGGTTTCGCATCCATCATCAGCTTGATGCCGCCGCAGTGCGCGTGGCCGAGTACGACCAGGTGTTTGACGCCGAGGCCCAGTACCGCGAATTCGAGCGCGGCGCTGGTGCCGTGGTAGGTGCCTTCCTCTTCCATCGGCGGCACCAGGTTGGCGACATTACGCACCACGAACAGGTCACCCGGGTCGGCCTGAAACAGGATGGCCGGATCGATACGCGAGTCGGAGCAGGCGATGACGGCCACCTCGGGGCGTTGCCCGCGCGACACCAGGTCCTCGATCAGGGGACGGCTTTTTTCATAGGATCCATCGCGGTAACCGCGGTAACCCTGTACCAGCTTGTCGACACCCGTGATCGTCATCTTGATTGTTTCCTCATGGTTGATCCATGGATTAAAAGGGTAACGGCAGCTTGCTGGTGCGTCCACCGTCGATGACAATCACCTGTCCGGTGATAAAGGACGATGCGTCACTGGCCAGGTAAGCCGCGAGCCGACCTACATCTTCCGGTTCACCGACCCGCCCGGCGGGATGCATTTTATAAAGATCTTCCCAGGCGCTCTCCGGATCTTGCAGCGCATTGATGTAATCGTCGCTCAGGTCTGAACGTATCCAGCCGGGTGTGATCGCGTTGACACGAATGTTGTCCCTGCCGAGATCGACTGCCAGGGCTTTGGTGAGTGCATGCACACCGCCCTTGGAAGCGCAGTAGGCGGCGTGTTCCGGGTTGGCCGCGAGACCCTCGATCGAACCGATGTTGACGATGCTGCCAGCACCGGCGGCGCGCATCAATGACAGCAGCGCACGGCTCAGAAATGCGGGCGCGGTGAGGTTGACGGCAAGCATCTGATTCCAGTCGTCGAGTTGCATCTGTTCGAGGGTTTTTTCGAACATGAAACCGGCGTTATTGACGAGGGCGTCGACCTTGTCGTGGTCCCGGCGAACAGCTTGACCACGGCCTGGCCGATACCGCCGGTTCCGCCGGTGATGACTACCTTCTTGTCGGTAAAGCGCATGGCTAGAGAAATCTTCGTGGACTGAATGGGGCAATATTGTGGCTCGGTTCTTCGCCGTTGACCAGTTCGGCGATGATCTTGCCGGTGATTCCGGCCAGCGTCAGGCCGATATGATGGTGGCCGAAGGCGAACAGGATGTATTCCGATGTCGTGCTGTAGCCGATTACCGGCAACGAGTCGGGCAGGGTTGGACGGAAGCCGAGCCATTCCTGGTCGGGTTGTGCCGGGAGGTCGAGCATCTGTTTCCCCTTGCGCGTCAGGAAATCGATGTTGCGCTGATTGAGGGCGTTGCCGTAGCCCGCGATTTCGACCGTGCCGGCGAGGCGTATTCCATGGTTCATCGGGGTTGCGTAAAAACCGGCCGTGTTCCAGCAGACCGGGCGCGTCAGCAGGTGTTGCATATTGCTGAACTGTACGTGGTAGCCGCGCTCGGTGTCGAGTGGCAGGGTGCGCTGTGGCATGCCTGCAATTTGTTTCGAAAATGCGCCGGCGGCGACGACGACGCGATTGACCTGCAGGTTGCCGCCATTGTCGAGCCGCAACAGTACCGAGTCGATATCCTGTTCGACGGCGACCACGCGCTGGCGGATATATTCGCCGCCGTTGCGCTGGAAGCATTCGAAGTAACGCTGGCAAAGCGCTTGTGGATTGAGCACATGGCTCGCCGATTCAAACAAAAGACCGCGTTCGAAAGGGATTTTCAAGCCGGGTTCGAGGTTCGCGATATCGGTGCGGTCGAGCTCGGTGTATTCGAAGCCCTGGGCGCGACGTGCCTGGTTGGAGGGATTTGCGTCGACAAAATCCTGTTCGCTCTGGTAGACGTACATGCAGCCGTTTTGTTGCATCAAGTCACGGGCCTGCGCCATGTCCAGCAACGGATCGAGACCTTCGTAGGTTTTTGCCAGCAGCTTGCCGAGTATGCGAATAATGCGAGATACCTTGTGCTCGCGGCAGTTGGCCATGAATTGAAGCATCCACGATGGATGCTTCAGCGCATACGGGATGCTCAGTGACAACGGGCTATCGGAGGAGGTCAGCAGATTCGGCAGGCGTTTGAATATGTCCGGGCTGTTGACGGGCACGCAACCGTAATCGGCAATGGTGCCGGCATTTCCGGACGAGGTTCCCGCCCCCGGATCGTCCTGGTCGATCAGGGTCACCGAAAAGCCCTTGCGTTGCAGCCACAGCGCACAGCTGCAACCGACGATTCCGGCGCCGATGACGGCGATGGTGGTATTTCTCTTCAAGCGGAGTCCCAGGCGATTATGTGGCTTTGCCCGGATAGTGTAGTGAAACTCGCAAGCGATCGATACCGCTATTTTAAGCCGCTGTTATCGACGCGTAACACTACAGGTCCAGCGCCTTGCGCAGCATCTTGCCGAGTTCGACGCGGCTCGCGGGGGCCATCAGGTTCAATGCCGGCAGGCCGGATAACTTGTTAACCAGGGCGATGGCGGCGTCGGTGTTTGCGGCGCCGCCCGCGACCAGGTCCGGCGAGCGCTGAAAGGCCTGTTGTACGCCGACCACGGCATAGGGGTCCTGCGCGCAAAGCAGTTTGAACTTGACGCAGCCGCGGATCATTTCCTTGGCGATTGAGCCGTTATAGGGTTCCAGCGGTGAAGCGCCGGCCTCGGCGACGACGACATCGGGCTTGTCGTTTGCGATCAGCGACAACAGGTAGGGGAGCGCCTCGCGGTACAGGTCTTCGTCG
>JAAEPH010000201.1 GCA_024232855.1 Gammaproteobacteria bacterium | reverse complement strand
GTATTAGTAACTATTAGTATAGGATAGGATAGTATAGGATAGTATTAGTATAGGATAGGATAGGATAGGATAGTATTAGTATAGGATAGTATAGGATAGTAACTATTAGTATAGGATAGTATTAGTATAGGATAGTAACTATTAGTATAGGATAGTATAGGATAGTATAGGATAGTATTAGTATAGGATAGTATAGGATAGTATTAGTATAGGATAGTATAGGATAGGATAGTATAGGATAGTACTCGTATAGGATAGGATAGTCTTAGTATAGGATAGTAAATAATAGTATAGGATAGTATAGGATAATATAAGATAGTATAGGATAGAAAAGGATAGGAAAGGATAATATAGTAAAGTATAGGAAAAGAAAAGAAAGTATTAGTATAGAATAGTATTAGTATAGTATAGGATAGGATAGTATAGGATAGTATAGGATAGTAGAGGATAGGATAGGATAGGAATAGTATAGTAACGAATAGGATTGGAAAGGGATCGGATAGGCGAGGAGTAGGGAGTATT
>JAAEPH010000200.1 GCA_024232855.1 Gammaproteobacteria bacterium | reverse complement strand
CGATGAACTTGGCGGCAATGATTTTGGCTTCGTGGCCCAGCTTGTTGAACTCACGGGCCCAGTAGTGCGCGCCGCTGCAGGCTTCGAGGCCGATCAAACACGGTGGACATTGTGCGATGAAGGACATTAGCTTTTTCCGGCTCAGCGTTTTCCGCAACTCGACCTTGCCGTGCTTGTTTGTTCCTACCAGGCTGAAACTTGTCTTCGCCAAATCGATACCAATTGTTGTAATATTCATGCGGACTTCTCCTATCGTTAAGTGGATTTACTACAACCCCACTGTGGCACATTACGATGCCGTATAGATAGGGGGAGTCCATCTCATTCGTTAAATGCCCGTAATGAGCATATCTATAGCATCGAGAATTTCATATCTAAAGCCTTCGATCGAAGCTACCTCTTTAGATAAGATCGCTGCCGGAACAGATGTCAATTGGTTGGTAAGCAGAACATAATCCTTTCCTTGAATTGGAACCACAGGGCAAAGCCTTTCAACTTCGGTTTTGTTGAGAGCTGCAGGTTTCGCGAAAGGAATAACTAATCTGGTATTTAAATCAGAAAGCAAGGAATTTTGTACATCAACAAAATACGGGTATGCGTTCTTTGATCGTTTGTCTTGATTCCTATAAACCGAAAACTGAGGCACTATAAATCTCGGTAGCTATCCGAAAACAATCCATTTTTATCAGCGAGATTATTAAGCGCCGAAATAGCTTTTCGATTTCTTCTTAACCATTTATCTTTTTCGGCAGCCTTCAACTCACTAATTAAGGCCTTTTCCAAGGTCGCAGACAAATTGATATTCATTTTTCGTGCACGAGATAACAGGTCGCTATTAACACTTAGATTGGTTGGTTTTTTTGCAGCTGTAGAATCAAAAACATGGGACATATTGCAAGCCTCTATATACGCATCTATCATGCGCATTATTATGCATATATATGGGCATCTAACAACACGCGCATGCCGTCGGATCAGCAATTCCCCTACGCGCTTTGCTGACCGCTGATGCTAGGCGTTATGGGGTTGCCTGACCGATGATTATTTCGAGATGTTCAGAATGCGGAGAGAGCATAAATCGATACACGTTAAAAACTCTCACTTCGTTTTTTTCGAACAGGGGGCGGATTTTACACACACAAATGCAATGTTTGTAAAACCACCTATGCACCTTCCGCAATAATTTTACTAGTTACTATTCTTGCTCTTGACCAGATAGATATCCGAGAAACGAACCTGAATATAACGGTGGTGATTCTCCTTATTGTATCTGGGTTAGTGCTTTCAGTAGCATACTTGTTACCGTTATCCGTGTTTAACAAACCTGACGACAACCAGAACTAGAAAAGTAGGCAACCATAACAATCGCATGCCGTCGGGCCCAGCAAAGCCGGGCCACTGATGCGAAGCGTTAATCTCAAAAACCGGACCACAGCAAATGGCAAAAATGAAAACTGAAGATCCTGAGCGAATAAAAGTGTTTCTTGAAAAAACCACGTCCCTTGATTGGAGTAGCCCCAAGGAGGCACTCTCGACGCTGAAAAGTGAGGCATTCGAATTGCTGAATCACGAAGTCGCCTACTACTACCGAATACGTCAAAACAAAAAATCGATATCTGGTTACTTACGTTTCGGAATGCTGCTTTTCGGCACATTGGGCATACTGGCGCCTTTAGCCGAAGCAGCGAAATTATATGAAGTTGGTAATTATGGATATCTTCTACTTGCTATATCGGGTGCGTTCTTGACAGCGAACAACCTATTTGGTGGTACTACAGGCCATGCTCGCTTCATCACAACGCAGTTACAACTTGAGAAAATCATTGCCGTTAGCACGGTTAAATGGAATGAACTAGAACACAAACTAGATCAAGACGCAGACAAAACATCGGAAATTGAGTTGGAGATGTTTCAATTCATCATTAGTACGTTAGACGAAGCATATCTTTTAATTATTGATGAAACCAACGAGTGGAATGAATCGTTGAATGCCGCACTAGCAGATTTCGAGAAACGATACAAAAAGAGTAAAAATGGAAAATGAGGCTAACAATGGCGTGCAGCCAGACAAAATGGACGCGGCGCGCACCTGCTGATTGATCCCGAGGAGACCTTGTCGAAGGTTGTTCCGCTGATGCCGCAAATGGGTATTACCCGTATCGCCAATGTCACCGGACTGGACCACATCGGAATTCCCGTCGTCATGGTCTGTCGGCCCAACTCCCGCTCGATTGCGGTGTCGCAGGGTAAGGGTTTGACACTGAATGCGGCTAAAGCATCAGGCCTGATGGAAGCGGTTGAATCATGGCATGCAGAGCGCATCGAGCTGCCCCTGAAGCTGGGCAGTTTCGCGGACCTGTCCGACAATCACAGGTTCATCGATGTTCATCGTTTACCCGAAATGCGAGGTAGCCGCTATCAACCTGGACTGCCGATTTTGTGGATCGAGAGCATCGACCTGCTGGATAATGCGAGCTACTGGTTGCCCTACGAAACCGTGCACACTTTCTATGCGCATCCCGCCCCCGCCGGCAGTGGTTGCTTTGCGCAGAGCAGCAATGGCCTCGCCTCCGGGAACCATTACCTGGAAGCCGTGGCGCATGCGATTTGCGAATGCGTGGAGCGCGATGCATCGAGCTTGTGGCACCATCAGAGCAAGGCGTGGCGGGAGGCGACGAAACTGGACCTGGCCACCGTCGCCGACGAATGCTGTATTGAATTACTCGCCAAACTGGAGGCGGCCGATTTAGCCGTTACCCTGTGGGATACCACTTCCGACACCGGCATCCCCTCATTTGAATGCGTCGTGCTGGACGAGAAGCAGGCCGATGTTCATCCCGGGCAGGGCGCGGGCTGTCATCCCAGTAAATCGATCGCACTGGTGCGCGCGATTACCGTGGCCGCCCAGGTGCGCACCACTTACATCGCGGGATCGCGTGACGATTTGACACACGCGGAATTTGCTCCCGATGAGCTTGAGCAAAGGAATCGCAGCTTTCGCGACCTGGTGGGGTCAGCAGCCGGCAAGGTTGACTTCAATCAACTGGAAACGCACGAATTTGCCTCCTTTGAGCAAGACGTGGTCTGGTTGTTACAGCGTCTCGAATCGGTCGGTATCGACCAGGTTTTATGCGTCGATCTCAGTAAATCGAGCATCGATATACCGGTCGTTCGGGTCGTCATCCCCGGCCTTGAAGGCCCGCACGACGAGGATGACTATATCCCGGGGCCGAGGGCGCGCGAAATCAAGAATTGCGTCCCATGAAGATTATCGCTTTCGCCGGACCCAGTATTACGCGTGAAGCGATCGAAGCCGTGGCCGACATCGAGTGCCGACCGCCAGTATCACAGGGGGATGTTTATCGCGCCGCGAAGTCGGTTCCCGACGTCATCGCGATTATCGACGGCTACTTCGAGGGAGCTCCATCGGTATGGCACAAGGAAATCCTGTGGGCTTTATCGCGGGGTATCGCGGTCTACGGCGCAAGCAGCATGGGCGCACTGCGCGCCGCTGAACTGCATCCTTTCGGGATGCGCGGCGTGGGCGAGATTTTCGAAGGCTACCGTGACGGAGTTTACGAGGACGACGACGAGGTTGCAGTACTGCATGCCCCGGCCGAGCTGAATTACAGGCCGCTGTCGCTGCCCATGGTCAACGCCCGCGCGACGATCCAGGCTGCCGCGGCAAACTCGATAATCACTCAACCGGTTGCAAGCACGTTGATCGCGGTCGCCAAGTCGATTTTTTATCAGCAGCGCGACTGGCAGGAAATTTTAAGGCTGGCCAGAAAACTCGATGTCGACTCCGAGCGGATCGTCGATTTCGAGCGCTGGTTGCCGCAAGGCGAACGCGACTTGAAACGGCAGGACGCGATGAGCTTGCTGGATGTGCTCAATAGCACTAATGCATCTGACGTGAAGCCGATTGCACCACCGTTCGAGTTCGAGTGGACCGTGATGTGGGATCGCGTGGTTACGGGTCAAACAGGTCGGCCACCGATGTCCGGCGAAGCGCCGCAAGACAATTTTGATCAGGCAGTGCTCGACGAACTCAGGCTCAATCCGGTGCGCTTCCACCAACTCGCAGAACGCGTGCAACTGAAGCAGCTTGCGTTACGCGAAGCAGACCGTAAGCGGGTCGGTAGCGACGATGTGCTGACCCGCAGACTACTGCAGCGACTGCGGAAGCCCGGGGTCTGTATACACGGGCTGATCTGGACAACTGGATCGAGCGGAATGACTGGAGTACCAACAGCGTGCGGCAGGCGCTTGAAAATGGGCAGCGCAGCGAGGCGATGATGATCGATGTCGACGAAGCCGCGCTGCTGGACGAGTTGCGCCTGAGCGGCGACTACCCGGCATTGAAGGCAACGGCGTTATCCAAGACCACGCTTGACTCGCCATCTCCATCAACTCGAGAACCGGTGCCGGCGCAGTTGCTGAGCTGATATTTCGAGTCGCTCCTGGGAGAGCGGATTCCCGCTGATCTCGATCAATATCTCACGGCGCTGGGCATCGAGCGGCGCGAAGTCTTTTACCGAATGCTTGCAGACCACTACCACCACCTTCTTGCCTTCAACCTAGAAAAAGCAGTAAAACAGGATCCGTCGATAAAAAACTGGCAACGGTTTTCGGCTTCGAATTCGAGGGTCATTATTACGATCTGCCAAAGCCGGCCATATTGCTGGTTCACGGCGAACCAAAGTCGCCGCAGGACGCCGGCGCTGTCGTCGAGTCTGACCCAAAATTGATGGCCGATATCAAGGTATGGAGTTACGACAAGGCCGATTTCTCGGTTCGACTCGATGTCGACTCCGGCCCGCTGGAGGATATCCTGCTGGAAAAAGCTGTGAACGACTCCGGTGTAGCCGCGCAAACCAGCGCCAAACGGGTCAGTGGTAAACGCATGAGCGGAGATTAACGCCGCTCGGCTAGGGCTTCGGGAGGGTGTTTTTGTCAGGTAAGTCCTGCCTTGCGCAGGCCCTCGGCAAATGCCATTGAGTCCTCCTCGTACTTGTCCGGCATCATCGCCTGCCATTTTCCCAGAGAGAAATCCGGGTGCGCCTGCAGGGTTTTGCGGGCATGCTCGCGGGCAATTTCGAGTTGCCCCAGTTGGGCATAGCTGGCCGCCAGAATGCGGGAACCCTCGGTCGGATTATTCATTTGATTGACCGCATCGATCGCGTTCCCGTATTGCTTGAGATTGTAATAAGCCCCGCCGAGATTCCATAAATACTCATCCGGGTAGAAAGGATTTAGCCCGGAGAATTCATAAATATGCGCAAAGATCGCGCAGTATATTGATTTCACAAGGAAATATCCGAAGAAGTCTCGTATCGGTGATTACGAGCGACTGAGGATATATTTCTTGTGGAATCAATAGACAAGCGAGAT
>JAAEPH010000199.1 GCA_024232855.1 Gammaproteobacteria bacterium | reverse complement strand
TTGGCGGCTAACCTCTTCTGGTGGGAATTGCTCAGCATGCTGAACGCACCCACTGGGTAACAATAACCAGTTTCACGGCTTCCTTTCCGATCCCAAGGTTCTGGATTTAACTCGACACGATACTGCGTTTTCTAGGATTATGCATTGTAGTGAATCATATGGGTCAGTGTCGATCAATCAATGGTCCCTGCTACAGGTTTGAGATAAGTTTGATCAATCGAGCCTGAACCCTTTGAAATTTACGGATAGGCGAATGGCGCCATAAAACAGGCCAGGAGTCATTTTTCGACCTATAATTAAAATATATTTCCGTTAATATCCATACGTTTAGCAAGCATATTAATATTTGCTAATAAACTTGAACTGTTTGCGATATTTATGCTCTAATATCTAGCACTCAGGCTACGTGAGTGCTAAAACAAGCTAAAACGAGGTCACAATGAGCACAGAACTGGTTAATAAGATGAACACCATGCCCGTACTGATGGGCAGTTCAAACCTGGATGCCTATGTCCAGGCGGCCCGCAGCGTGCCGATATTGAGCGCGGAAGAAGAGTACGCGTTGGCACAGGATCTGCAGCAAACCGGTAATATCGCATCAGCCCAGAAGCTGGTTCTTCCGCATTTGCGCTTTGTCATAAAAGTCGCCAATAATTACGCCGGCTACGGCCTGTCGATCGCCGATCTGATCCAGGAAGGCAGCATCGGCCTGATGAAGGCGGTAAAGCGCTTTCGGCCCGAGGTTGGCGTACGCCTGGTATCCTTCGCGGTGCACTGGATCAAGGCGGAAATTCACGAATATATCCTCAAGAACTGGCGTATCGTCAAGGTGGCTACTACCAAGGCACAGCGCAAGCTGTTCTTTAAACTTCGCAGTCAGAAGACCCGGTTGGGGTGGTTCAAGTCGGAAGAAATCGATCACGTCGCCGAGACCCTCGGGGTGACGCGTGAAAACGTCATCGAAATGGAAAGCAGGCTTAACAACTACGATCTTGCTTTCGACCCGGCCACCGATGAAGACGACGATAGCGCTTATCTCGCGCCCGCCAACTCGCTGGTGTCGAACATCCCGTCGCCGGAGTACCAGCTCGAGGCCCAGGATACCGAGGAAAACAATCACGCGATGCTCGGCACAGCCATGGGAAATCTCGATGAACGCAGCAAGACCATCGTTACCCGGCGCTGGTTGACCGAGCCCAAGGCGACCTTGCACGAACTCGCCGACGAGTTCGGTGTCTCGGCGGAACGAATCCGCCAGATTGAAAGCAATGCGTTTAAATCGATAAAGTCATCCTTCATCGCCTGAGACGCTGATTTCACGCAAACAAGGCCCGGCTTGCCCGGGCTTTTTTGTGTCAGCTCGTGCTGGAAAATAAGTACTATACTCAAAGCCTGAACCCAGGCGAATTCAATCAATATGCCGGAAATAGATCCGCTCCAGGACAAGACCGAGAAAACGATCCTGCTCGAGGAAAAGCTGAAAGCGCTTGAGGTTGACCTGCGCCAAAAGAAAGAAATCATCCTCGCCCAGCACATCAAGCTCGAAGCCTTTTTCGAATCGTCGATCGATGCCGTTGTGCAAATGGACTTCGATGGATACATTACCGGCTGGAATCACCAGGCTGAAAAAATATTCGGCTGGAGCGCCGACGAAATACTCGATCAAACGATCGAAAACACAATTATTCCGCAACGTTACCGCGAAGCGCACCGCAGCGGCCTGCAGCGGTACCTGAAGACCGGTGAAGTGTCCTTCATGAACAGCCTGATAGAAATACACGCCCTGCACCGGGACGGTCACGAGTTTCCGGTCGAGTTATCGATATCAGTCATCGATACACCCGATCTTCAGGAGTTCAGTGCCTATATCCGCGATATTTCGAAGCGCAAACACGCGGAATCCCTAATCTGGAACCAGGCCAATTTCGATGTCCTCACCAACCTGCCAAACCGCAACCTGTTTTTGCAGAAACTCGACCACGAAATTCGTTCCTGCGATCGCAGTAACCTCTCACTTGCCCTGCTCTACCTTGACCTTGACCGATTCAAGGATGTCAATGATACCCTGGGCCATGACATGGGCGATTTAGTGCTCACCGAAACTTCCGCTCGCCTCAAAAATAGCGTGCGCGAAGTCGATACCGTATCGCGTCTGGGTGGCGATGAATTCATCATCATACTCGGCCAGATTGACGACCCCCTGTCGGTACAGCGCGTCTGTCAGCAGTTACTCGAGGCCCTTGCCTGCCCGTTTCAGTTCGGCGATGAAAAAGTCTATCTGACCGCGAGCATTGGCGTTACCTTTTATCCGGGCGATTCCAGGGATACCGAAACCCTGCAGCGAAATGCCGACCAGGCGATGTACGCAGCCAAGAGTCTGGGGCGTAATCGCTATCATTTCTTTACGCCGGAATTGAGCGAGCGAGCGCGGCGCAAACGCGAGTTGATCGATGATCTGCGCGCCGCCATGCAACAGTCGCAGTTCGAGATTTACTACCAGCCTGTCGTCAGCATGCGCGATGACAGTATATGCAAGGCGGAGGCGCTGTTGCGCTGGCGACACCCTCAATCAGGCATGATCAGCCCTTCGATATTCATCCCGATCGCGGAAGAGACCGGTCTCATTTCCGAACTCGGAAACTGGGTCTTTTACAACGCCGTTGAACAGGCCGGTCGCTGGCGAGATCAGTTCAACCCGGACTTCCAGGTGAGTATCAACACCTCGCCGTTGCAGTGGAGCGACGTGCATGACGAAATGAATGAATGGTTTATCTACCTGCGGGAATCGGGAATCGAGGGCCAGGCGCTTGGCGTGGAAATCACCGAGGGTCTGTTGATGGATGCCAACGACCGGGTCGGCAACCGTCTTCTCGATTTTCACGATGCCAAAATCCAGATTTCGATCGACGATTTTGGCATCGGTTACTCGTCACTTGCTTGCCTCAAGCAATTCGATATCGATTATCTCAAGATAGACCAGAGCTTCGTGCGCAACCTCGACCACGACCAAAACGATCCCGCCTTATGCGAAGCGACAATCGCGATGGCGCACAAGCTGGACATCGAGGTGATCGCGGAAGGCGTTGAAACCGAGGCCCAGGATCAGTTGTTACGGGAATTCGGCTGTGATTTCGGCCAGGGCTACCTGTACTCGAAGGCGGTGCCCGCCGCTGAATTCGAGTCCCTGCTGGCCACCACTTCGTTGACCGGCAAATCCTGCATCGACCATTCCTGATCGGCCGTGGAAGCGGCAGCTGCGGCTTCGGCCTTCATGCCCGCCAACCACTCTTTATACTCCGGCTCACTGACGGCGTTGACGACGATCGGCATGAAGCCGGGTATGGAATCCTGCTTGACCGCCAGTTCAGGCACCGACCAGGAGTGGATAACGTCGCTTGAATGAAACAGGGAGCGGATCTTTTTACCGACCGGCAACACCAGCGGCTTTCCGACTTCGAGCAGGTAATTCTCGTTACCGCCGGGATCCTTGATCACGTCGCGGCTGGACTGCGCCAGGCTGCTGACAAAGCTCACCTCCTCGTCGATAAAAGTATATTTCCATTTCCACTGGATACCGGTGACCTGCACGGTAATATCGGCGTTGGTCCTGGCGTCCTCGAGATCGAGCAATGTACCGGTTGCCGGGACCGCGATGGCGATGGCGATCAGGATTAACAGCGGCATAACCGTCCACGCAATTTCGACGGTAATGCTTTCATGAAAATTTGCGGCGACCGCGCCCCTGGACTTGCGGTGATAGATAATCGACCACGCCATCACACTGAACACGGCCACGCCGATTACGACGCAGATCCCGAAAATCAGCATGCGCAGACTGTAAATTTCCTGGCTGATCGGGGTGACGGCCGGGGTCATGTTCAACCCGTGCTCGGCCTGGATAGCAGACGTCAACAGCAATGCAGCCATGCCCGTTCCGACCACAGGCAAGCCCATGGACTGTTTTTTAAACACTATTTTGACTCCATGGTACACACATCGGCTAGTTATTTTTAGTGAAGCAGTGCGTATGCCGACGCGTTAACACAAAAACGCCCCCTGTAAAAAAAGTACTTGGCGGCCCAGCAATCAAACGCGGATTATACAGTCTTTCAATTATCAGGCTAGCCTGCGGATTGCACCAGAGCGTCCACGACGCAGGACTACTCAATAAAGTTTCTCGCTGAGACGCGGAGAGCGCTGAGGGATAAAGAGGTTGTCGTAGTTGAATTTGAGGTGCCCAGGCATCGACTCTGCAAAATGCCCTCAGCGTTCCCGGCGTCTCGGCGCCTCTGCGAGAACCTCCCCGGAGAAGTGCCCGCGGGCTAGAGAAACCAGCCGCGGATAAACACCCTGGCGTAGTGATCGACCAGCAGGAAAGCAAACAGCAGGCTCAGGTAGAAAATCGAGTAGCCGAAGGTTTTCATCGCAATCGCGTCGGATTGCTTGTCGCGAAACAACCGGATCGCGTAGTACAGAAAACCTACCCCCAGGGCGACCGCGCCGGCGAGGTAGATCAAGCCGCTCATCTGCACGACGAAAGGCATCATCGTCACCACGAACAGCAGGATGGTGTAGAGCAGAATCTGTATCTTGGTAAAGTCAACCCCGTGGGTCACGGGCAGCATCGGGATGTCCGCCCTGGCGTACTCTTCGCGGCGACGAATCGCCAGCGCCCAGAAGTGCGGTGGTGTCCACACGAAAATAATCAAGAACAGCAGCAGTGCTTCGGTATCGACGCTCCCGGTCATCGCGGTCCAGCCCAGCAACGGCGGCGCCGCGCCGGCGGCGCCTCCCAGCACGATATTCTGCGGCGTGGCCCGCTTCAGGTACATGGTGTAGATCAGCGCGTAACCTACCAATGAGATAAAAGTCAGCAGCGCCGTCAGAAGATTAACAAAAATAATCAGCAAACCTATGCCGAGCACGCCGATCGAAAACGCGAATATAAGGGCCGACTTCTGGTCGACTTCGCCACTGACCAGCGGTCGGTTGCGAGTACGCTCCATGATGCGATCGATATGTTCGTCAACGATGTGATTGATGGCAGCTCCAGACGCGGCCGCGAGTCCTATGCCGAGCAGGCCAAACACGAAAACATCCAGCGGCGGCGTACCTTCGGTCGCTAACAACATCCCCACCATCGCCGTGAACACGATCAGGTAAATCACCTTTGGCTTGGTCAGGCTGTAGTATCGCGACCAGGAAGTGAGTGTCAGCGCAGTCATTTATATATTGTCGATTTTACCGTCGAAATCCGGATGCTTCGCGAAAGGCGGCCTTTATGCAGACTTTGCCGGCGCGATTGAATCGCGCAATGATAGCAGACTCAGCCGATCCGGGATAACTTCAACAGTTTCCCGATATCCTCGAGCACGCGGTTCTGATCGTTATCGGCCGGGTAGCATCATCAGGTTCTGGTCGGGGTCGACCAAGTACATTTTCGGCATTATGCCCGGGCCTGGTTGACCCAGGCGTGTCCGTAAACGACCTCGTAGGACGCCACGAAGCGATCGTCTTCGAAACCGTACTCACGGTAACCGTGCTCCAGCCTGCGCAATTGTGCCGGAGTCATCAATCCCCGCCGACGCTCGATATCGGCATTACAGGCGCCGGTATTTTTGAGATCGTCGAGTAGCTTTCCAAATTCACGGTACTCCATTCGAATCACCTCTGCGTCGACCACCGGTTGCACAAACCCTGCGGCCACCATGGCATCGCCGACATCATGCATATCGACAAAGCGATGTACATGTGGGCGCCTGTCGATCTCCTGCCAGCTGGCGGCGAGCTCGCGCAGGGTTCCCGGGCCAAAACTAGAAAACAACAGCAGGGCGCCGGGGCGCGATACGCGCGTAAATTCACTCAGCGTCGCCTTCAAATCATTGCACCAGGGCAGGGCCAGCGACGAAAACACCAGGTCAAAAGCCTGCCCGGCAAACGGCAGTCGTTCCATGTCCGCGGCGACGAGGCGTCGTTTCGATAACGGTCGAAAATTCGAACGCGCCTGTAGCAACATTTGCCGGGCAATATCGATAGCATGGACCCGCGCCCGTGGATACGCCTTTTGTAATCCGCGCACGGCCTTGCCGGTGCCACAGCCAACATCAAGGACCGTGCGCGGCTGGTGACGCATGTAGCGCAACCGTTCCAGCAGCCGATTTCGCACCTCTTCCTGCAATATGCCGGCATTATCGTAGCTTTTGGCAGCACGTTCGGAGAATTTTTTAACAGACTGTTTGTCCAGCCGAGGCGGGTTGAGCAGGTCCAAGAATACTCCCGGGTGTGGTTTTAACACGACGAATCAAGGTAACCGGGTGTGCGTCACCCGCGCCTGGGGATTCTACCTGAATCCCGGGCGCAAAATCAGCGATTTGTTGTAGCGATACGACCCGGTGAAGATGGAATTCGACTAGCGGGGCTGTCAGCGAGCGACCTATCTGTTAGAGTTCGGCCATCGTCAAAAGTCGCCGACCATGATCGTATCCATAATCCTGCTACTCTCCGCCTATTTACTCGGTTCGATTTCCGCGGCGATTCTGTTGAGCAAATTAATGGGGTTCAAGGACCCGCGCAGCGAAGGCTCGAATAACCCCGGGGCGACCAACGTATTGCGCATCGCCGGTAAAAAAGCCGCCTTCCTGACTCTTGTCGGCGACTGTATGAAGGGATTGATCCCGGTAATGGTGGCGAGGCTGCTCAACTTCGACCCGTTGATCGTCGCCTTGACCGCTTTCGCCGCATTTTGCGGTCATTGTTTTCCCGTATTCTTCGCATTTCGCGGCGGCAAGGGAGTCGCCACGGCGATGGCCGCAACGGTTGCTTTCAACTGGATCGTGGGCGCGCTACTGATCGCGATCTGGTTGCTGATCGCCCGTGTATTCAAGGTTTCATCACTGGCCGCGATCATCTCGTTCACCGCCCTGCCGGGCCTGGTCTACTGGCGTGAACCCGACCTCAGGGTGGCCGCTGTATTTGCCGCCATATCGACCATCCTGATCTGGCGCCACCGCGCCAACATCCAGCGCCTGCTCAGCGGCACCGAGGGCTAGCCCACGGAACACCTCAAAAAGGTTCTCGCAGATCTAATAGGTTCTCGCGGAGGCGCAAAGGCGCAGAGACGCGCAGAGGATGCTTTGCAGGGCGGTGCCTGGGCATCTCTAGTTCAGATTTCGACAACCTCTTTAACCTAGAAAACGCAGTAGGATCACGAAAGTCTGCACACCAAAAGTAGGCGCTTTAGGCGAGCGATTGATTCATCGGTATGCCGCATCACTAGCTATATGAAAAAAGTGCTTATCACCATTAATCCTCCGCGCGCCTTTGC
>JAAEPH010000198.1 GCA_024232855.1 Gammaproteobacteria bacterium | reverse complement strand
TTGTCTTTACTGTAAACGGTACCTGCCGCTCCTGATTGATCTGAATAACTTTTTGCAGATGTTGCATAGACCTGAGAGATGATATCAAAATCATCCAGTGTGGAATAATAGATCGCAATACGCCCACCACTGCCCGTGCCATGGTCATTCGATGTATCACCACCATTTGCCATAATTCGTGCAGTGCCGTCAATATCACCTTTTAAGGTACCAACATCAAGCCAGATGGAGCCACCACTGCCAGTTCCATAACTACTATAGCCTTGTCCATTGGCCAAAATCTGACCTGATAACTCCAGTACATCGGCAGTGATTTTTATCGCTCCACCACCTCGGGTTACGCCTGAGCCTTGTCCACCCATGCCGAACTCATACGGAGCAAGATAATTACCATACGGCTCATTCGTAGTTTGGCTAGAGTTAACACCGCCCTTACCACCATAACTGCCGCCACTGTAAGACCCCACTTCTGAACTGGGTTTATTTCCACGGTTACTGACATCAATT
>JAAEPH010000197.1 GCA_024232855.1 Gammaproteobacteria bacterium | reverse complement strand
TTTTAATACAGAGTACCATAAGCTCATTCCTTGCGAGCCCTGTAGCTACCAATGTTTAATCCTGGAAAAATCAGTTAAACCTGCTGCGAGCGGCAGATGCACTGAATCTTCAATACTTTACAAAACATTTTAACTTCACTCGCAGGGTGCTACGCCCCGAAGGAAGTGCCCTTGAGATAGGCCCCGAGGGAAGTGCGCTTGGGGTCCGTGTCGATCGTAGTGCTCGCGGGATACGCCCCGAAGGAAGTGCCCTTGGGGTGCGCCCCGAAGGAAGTCCCCTTGGGGTACGCCCCGCAGGACGCCCCCTCGGTGTACGCCCCGAACGAGATCCCCTGGGGATCCGCCCCGCAGGAAGCGCCCGCGGGGTGCCCCCCGCAGGAAGGGCCCTTGGGGGACGCCCCGAAGGAAGTGCCCTTGGGGTACGCCCCGAAGGAAGTGCCCTTGGGGTACGCCCCGAAGGAAGTGCCCTTGGGGTACGCCCCGAAGGAAGTGCCCTTGGGGTACGCCCCGAAGGAAGTGCCCTTGGGGTACGCC
>JAAEPH010000196.1 GCA_024232855.1 Gammaproteobacteria bacterium | reverse complement strand
CTGATCTTGCCTTTTACGTCAATGCCATGTCTGCTTCGGACACTAGCAGTCAATAATGCCTCATCTGCAGTTGCAACAACCCGGTGAAAAATCCGGTCCCAAATCAAGCTCGATTTTCGATATAACTCTCTGATTATTCTCGACTTTCTGGTATAATCGACGCATCTTTAACTACACGGAAGTTGATCATGAATAGTCCCGCCGCCAGCGTCCCCCAAGTGTCCGAATTACCCAGTCCACTGGCCCGCGCGGATGCGCTCGAAGCCGAAATCACCGAGCTGTGCGCGCATATCAATGCGGCCAGTTATCGCTTACTGCAGCTTGTTGCGTATTCCGGTGTTCACTACCAGGCCTCCGCCGTGTTTCCGAGGATAATCTACCGGGTAGGTGCAGCCATCACCACGGGATCGGTTTACCGTCATACTCGAGGAACTGCCCGCTTTGCGCGAGCCCCGCCGATTGCAGGATCCGTTTCAGGCCGCCGGCGCTCTCGGTCACGCTGATCTCCGCACTGGATCCACCCATGTCGGTCTGAACCCATCCGGGGTGGAGAGTGAGGACGCTGATGTCGCGCGGGGCAAGATCGATGGAGAGACATTTGACCACCTGGTTTACCGTGGTCTTGGAACTGCGATAGATGTAACTTCCGCCGCTGCCATTGTCCGCGATACTCCCCATTTTGCTGCTGACGACCGCCACCAGTTTATGCTCGCTGGCGGCGACCTGCTCGACGAAGGCCTGTACCAGCATCATCGGCGAAATGCTATTGACCTCGAGCACCCGGCGCCACTCCGTCGCATCCACATCACCAAAGCCGAGGTCCCTGGGCCCGTAAATACCTGCATTGCTTAACAACACATCGATTGTGCGCTCGCCGAGCTGCTCGCTGAGAGCCGCCATCTGCTCATAGTCGGTCATTTCCAACGGATGTATCTCGATGGACGAATACTGCCCGGCCAAAGCTTGCAATGCCTGCGCTTGCACGGGGTCCCGGCAGCAGGCAAGCACCGCCCACCCATCCGCGGCAAACTGCCCGGTCAACTCCAGGCCAATACCTCGATTGGCCCCGGTTATCAAAATGGTTGGACTTGTCATTACAGCTTCCCCGATTTAAATTGAATGCGATTATAAAACAATGGTGATGCGATAGGCATCGAGCAAGGCGGCGTGGACGGAACGGCTGCTGACGGCATCGCCAATACGGTACAACAGGTAACCACCTTCGTCGCCCGCCTGAACCGGTTGCGGTCTGGTATTGATGAGCGCGTCGATATCGGTGATGCCGCGGTTGACGGCGCCATCTTTTAACTCCAGGAAAACCTCGTCGACCGGAACCGTACCCCGTTCAACCACCAGCTGGTCGGTTTCGATTTCACGCGGCTCGTCGGTGAGGTCGTTCACCAGGGTAGCCACCAGGGCGGCGCCACGGCGCTGCACCGATTTCAGCACCAGGTCGGGCTCTACCTTTACGCGCTTGAGGTAAAGCTGCTTGCGGTGCGAGGCCCGCTCGGCATAACCCATCTCCGCGCCTGCCCGGTCATCGATGGTGGCGAGCGTCACCGCCGCGCCCTTGTCGGCGAGGAACTCGGCGCAGGACAGGGCTTCATGCCGCCCGGTGCCGTCGTACACCAGCACCCGCTTTTCGGGTTTGACGTCTCCACTCAGTATATCCCATGTGCTCAGACATAGGTCCTCGCCCTCCAGGTCACCGAAATTCGGCAGCCCACCGCTGGCGACGATGACAACGTCCGCATCGAAGGCGAGCACGTCGGCGCCGCTGGCGTAGTTGTTGCAATGCACCTGTACGCCGAGGTGTTCGAGCTCGGAGACACGCCAGTCGACGATGGAAATCATGTCACGCCGCCAGCCCGCACGCGCGGCCAGCAGCAACTGCCCACCGAGCTGTGGCGTCGCCTCGAGCAGGCTGACCCGGTGGCCGCGTTCCGCGGCGACCCGTGCCGCCTCCATTCCGGCCGGTCCACCACCGACGACCACTACATTTTTAGTATCACCACGGGTCGCCTCGACGACCTGCGGCAACACGGTTTCACGGCCGGAGGCGGGGTTGTGGACGCAGGAGGGTTTCTTGTACATGCAATGCGAGGCGCCAAAGCAGGGACGAATGCGGTGTTCCTCGCCGCGCATGATCTTGTTGACGATTTGCGGGTCGGCGATATGGGCGCGCGTCATTGCTACCATGTCGAGTATGCCTTCGCGGATCGCGTAGCGCGCGGTGGCCACATCGGTAATGCGGGCGGCGTGAAAAACCGGCAGCGACAGTTCTCTTTTCACCGCCGCGACGCGCGGTAGAAAAGGCGCCAGCGGCTCGGTCATGCCGGGCATGTTCTTCTCGGCGAGAAATAACTCGGTATCCATGCGTCCAACGACACAATTGAGAAAATCGATGGCGCCCTCGCGCTCCATGATCCGCGCGATGGCGAGCGCGTCCTCGGCGGAAAGTCCGCCCCTGTCCTCGTAGATCGACATGCGCATGCCCACCAGGAAATCATCCCCCACGTTACTGCGTATCGCCTCGTGCACCATTAGCGCGAAACGCGCGCGATTCTCGATGCTGCCGCCGTACTTGTCGGTACGCCGATTGACGTCGGGCGAAAAGAATTGCCCGATCAGGTGGGAGCCGGCATGGGTTTCGAGGCCATCGAGACCGCCCTCGTAGCAACGTCGCGCGGCTTCGCCGAAGGCCGCGACGATACGCTTGATATCGGCCTCGTCGATCTCCCTGGGAATGCTGCGATGCAGGGTTTCGCGCACCGGAGAGGGCGCCAGCGTCGGCAACCAGTTATCGTTGGTGGAATCGCCTCGGCGGCCGAGGTGCGTGATCTGGCACATCAGCGCGGCGCCCTGTGCGTGGATACGCTCCGAGAAGGATTGCAAATAGGGGGTGATGCGATCGTGATCGATGCGCAACTGGTCGAATACCGACGGCGAATCGGGAGCCACGTTCGACGAGCCGCCAAACATGGTGAGCGCCAGGCCGCCCTTGGCTTTCTCCTCGTGGTAGCGCTGGTAGCGTTCGGCCGGCATACCTTCATCGTCCATGCCGCTCGCGTGGCTGGTGCTCATGATGCGATTCTTCAACGTCAGGTGCTTGATCCTGAGTGGCTGAAACAACGGATCCTTTCTTATCTTTTCGCTATTTTCGACGGTCATGCAATTGACCCGGGTTCAGGTTAAAGATAGCCGAAACACAGTCATGGCCGATTTACTAAAGCCATGTCGCATATAAAATTTCTGTGCTCCTTCGTTGTCACCATCGGTAAGTAATGTTATCCGTTTGCAATCGCGCTCGGTTGCAAATCTAATTGCATGATTGAGTAAAGTTGATCCAATGCCTTGCCCCCTCCTGCTCGGCGAAACAACCATATCCTCCAGCAGGGCCACTCTTTCTCCAAGAGCTGTCGAAATTGTATACAGGAGATTTACCATGCCAATGATTTCAACGCCATCACGTGCAACTAAAATATCGCCCACATCCGGTCTTCCAATCACTTCCGCCAGACCTCTCTGCTGGGCTTGCTGATCCGGAATAAACTCGGCTTCTTGATCGAAAAGCGAGTGAAGTAGCTCGCAGAGTTCAGGAATATCATTTAGCTTCGCTATTGAGATTTTCATGATAGCGTCTCGTTCGTTTCTTATGCCTGAGGCCGGCATCAGCGGCGCCGTTCCGCCGCGTCCGACTGCAGGCGGGTTGAGGGGCATTTGGTCATCTTACAAGTATAACCACAATGTGACGGCAGACCACTGAAACCCGGAAGCGAGCGGCGACCGGCGTGAAAGAGCGTATGCCCAAGAAAGCCGCATTAACGATCAGCATGAAGCGGATCCAATTCGATCGAGTGCAGTATGAGTGCAGGCGCCCGGATTTCAGAGCCGGCTCACCCGAGGTCGTTGTATCATTCTGCGGAAATCGATTCGAAAAACGCTCGCGTATCGGATTCGTCGGCGCCTACTTCCTGCGCGATCGCAAATACGAGCGTGCGCAAATCGCCCCGATAGTCATTTATCAGTTCTTCACAAACCATCGCCCCGATTGGACCAAAATGATGCATCGCGGCAACTTCGATATTCTTGCGCATGACGGGATCGATGTTCTTAGTGAAGGTATTGGCGGAAGAGCCCAGCTCGGGGACGTCGCTGATTTTCGTTACCGTCGTATCGTCGAGTGTACCGGAGGTGAGCTGCGACAGTATCGTGGAGGTATCCGGCATACCTTCCATATTGTATTGACCTTTGCTGGTCGGGTACTCGGTTATCTTGGCGTGTTTGATCTGCTCCAACAGCTCCAGGGCCTGAATGCCTTTTCTGATGCGGTAGGTTAGCAGCACGATCTGGCCGCGATTGAAACCGATCTTGAAGGCGTGCTGTTTGTCGCTCACCCCGGTTACCAGGCCGGTAAACCCGCTGTGATGATGATCTCGCACCATGTCGACGAAATCGTTGTATGTGATCCAGTCACTCACTGATTTATGTACAATTGAATCGACCTCATCTCGTGAGCGTGGCCGATTATTTTGCCTTGGCTCTAGCATACAGCCGTTTGAAGGCTACGCGCAAACTGTTCTGCATGCGATGAAAGGCTTCCGCGAGCTGGCCAATTTCATCGTTGGACTCGGCAACGATGCTCTGTTTCAAGTCGCCATGGCTGATGTCATCCGCATGCTTGGCCAGGCGCGTAATCGGGCCGATGATCACCTGGTTCATGACGATGGATATGACGATTGCCATGACAGTGATCATCGCCAGCAGGGTAATCAGGTTGGCGATCATGGATGCCCTGAGCTGCCGGTTGAGCTGGTTCATGGAAACGAAGACTGCCACCTGCCCAATGTCCTTTTCGCCATTGTTAACCCCGACCTGCGCCTTGATCAAATCGCCGGTTACGGCGCCGGTCGACACCGTCGGCAATCCGGTCGGTCCACGTTCACGCGCGGAGAAGATGGTCGACTTGTCTTCATCCCAGACGACGATTGCCTCGATATTGTCTTCCAGCATTTCGGCTTCCAGGGTCGAGTCGACCAGCTCCTTGTCCAGGTCCCACATTGGACCGATCAAGTGTTTGGATAATCGCTGGGTGGTTACACGCGCCAGTTTTTGCAGGTCGGCATTGAGCCGGTTTTGATCGTTGATGGTGTTATAGGCACTCAGACCGCCCAACACCAGCGTGCAGGAGATGATGACAACCAGCACGACCTTCATGCGAACTGTGCTGTACCAACTGATATTGTCCTTACTCATAATCTTTGCTCTCCCTCTGAAAGTTCGTGGGATTAATTGCGGAAGCGGTTGAGAATACGATCAAACTTACCGCTATCGTGCAATGCCGCCAGGCCGGTATTGAAATCCTGCATCAGTTTTTCCCCGTCCGGGATGTTCCGAGACGCCATGACATAAAGCCCGTGTTCTTTCAACGGCGGATCCATGAAAGTGACGCTGCTGATACAGTGACCTGCCTTTTTCGCCTCGTAGCGAAACAGGTCAAAATTCATCACCGCCATATCGATTCGTCCCCGGTACAACTTGCGAATATTGAGCACCGGCGTACTGGCAACGTCCTTGTTCAAATATTGGGCCGCATCGAATTCTTCGCTATTGGCAAAGCCGCGCGACACGCCGATACTGAAATCGCGCAGCTCGCGCAAGGATTCGTATCGCGTTTTGCTGAGGCCCGGGCGAGCGATAAGACCGACATTCAGGTGATAAATGACGTCGCTGTAAATGTACTTCTCGGTGCGTTCGTCGTTGTAATACGCACCCATAACCACATCCGCCTTACCCTCTTCGACTTCCTTCAAGGCACGCGACCAGGGTACGAACTGGATGCCGGCATCATGCCCGCCGGCCTCGAACGCCGCCTTGACGAGCGCCGTGGTCAACCCCTGTTCGGGCAACTCCTCCCCGTAATGAGGCGCCCAGTTCAGGGTCAGCATGGTCACATCGCGCGCCATGGCGACAGGCGAGGTAAATTGCAACAGGAAAAGCGAAAACATTACCAATGAATACTGTCGCATAAAGATTCTCCCCTCATTCAAAACAAATGGTCCTTACCACCCAGGTCCGGTCATGTTACGCCTGGAGGGTCATCGATATTATTGTCTGATTTTTTCACGAATCATAAAGTATATATAAACAGGAGGATAGGAACTATACACGCTCTGCCCGGAATTGAGTAACCCTGGCCGTTGTTGGTCTCTAAGAGCGAGGCGCGCTGCCTGCTGGTGGTCTCCGGCAAACAGATGCTCGGCATCGTTAGCGAGCGCGACCTGTTCGATGCGGCGGTGGATCGGATTTCGTGGCCATGGGTCCGGACGGCTTTGCCAGGCCTCAGCCAGATGCTGATTCAGGAAAACTAACCGCTGCCGCCAAATAACAGCCAAGCGCCAGCACGATCACGGCATTAAAACCAAAATGGATAGCGAGCAGGGTTGCCAGGATCGCGCTGATCACCGATGCGCAACCATTGATGCCCCAGGCCCAGGCGGTCAGCGAGGGCGGGCCCGTGGTAAGCGCGGACAGGCCGATCGGGAATGGCATCCCCATGCAAAAACCCAGTGGCGCGATCAACGCGATGCTGAGCAGTATCCTGGCGCCAAACTGCCAACTTCCGGCTAACTGCATCAATGGTTCGAGTAGCGCCAGGTACGCCAGGCCGAACGCGGTGATCACCGCTACCGCGGCGGTGGTGACTTTTTTCGAACGAATCTGACCGGCAAAGCGCTGCGCGTAGGCGCTGCCGGCGCCGGCTGCGGCCAGGAACGAAGCCAATACCACCGCAGCCGCGTAAATTGGATGATGCAACAGCAGTATGAATTTCTGCAAAAAAGCAATCTCCATCAGCAGGAAACCCAGCCCCAGCGCGAAGAAATAGGCGAGCACCTTGAGGCTGCTCGAGTGCCCGGCCATTCGCACAATATCCCGGCGTAAAAAAGTAAGCGGCAACAGGATAAGCAGCATGCTGAACAGTAACGCCAGCACCAGCGTGATCGCCAGGGTAAGGTAACCGGTCTCCAGTAACGCACTGCCACCCCGGTGTCGCAGCCCGATCAATTCAGACAGGCTGCTCCATTTTACGAAGTGGGAATGGAACGGGCGGTCGTCGGTCGCCGGCTCGAGATCGAACTTGTAATCCTGCAGGAACCGATCGCGCTGGCCGCCGAGCAGCGCCCGTGCGCCGTCGTGGAAATAGGATGCTTCAAACTGGTTGTAGCGGTTTGCCTCGTTCGCCGGCATATCCGGATAATAGGCCAGGTCGAACGACCGCTGCCTGCAGAAATCCTTGATCGTGATAATGTCCGCGGCGCTTATCTCACCGTTTTTGATCAACAGCGTGCTGGTTTGCCATCCGCGGATTAACGCCAGCCGGCGCTCGATGTTTTCAGCGCCCAGTGATTCGAGCGCCGCGATCGCGCCGGCAAACAATTTCAGGCTATCGCGCGGCGGCAATTCCGGACTCGGCGAGGTGCAAAAGATCAAAAGGGGCAATACCGATCGATTTTGTCACGAATCAATCGATACTGACCCCTTTGGTTCCTTCCGGGCTAGTTATTTGGAAATATTGCTTTTATGCTTCTTATACTTTGCGCTTTAGGCTTTTAAAGTCAGAACTTGCACCGCAGGAAGTAAATCTTATGCCCAGACACTCCACCGCAAATATCCGCAACATTTTCGAGCGGCTCATGCCAAATCCGCTCGAGGGCAATCCGCCGCAATTCCTCAAAGGCGAGGGTGATGCGGTGAAGCCCATCGAGGTTGTTCCAGATCCAGGTAAACACGTGGTCGCCCATGTGTTCAAGGTAGTCATCGATCCCTATGTCGGGCGCTTGAGTATTTTTCGCATCTACCAGGGTACGGTGACACCGGGCATGCAGCTCTTTATCGGCGATTCCAGAAGCTTCAAGGTGGCGCATCTCTATAAAATCCAGGGGAAGCAGCATACCGCGGTGGTCACGGCGATCCCGGGTGACATCTGTGCGGTATCCAAGGTCGATGAGATTTCCTTTGACGATGTGTTGCACGATTCCCACGACGAGGATCATCACCATTTGCGCCCGTTCGTGCTACCGCCTCCGATGTACGGACTCGCCATCCAGCCCACCCGGCATGGGGACGAACAGAAATTATCGACAGCACTGCACAAGCTCGAGGTCGAAGATCCGAGCCTGCGGGTGGAACACCGGATATCGCTGAACGAAACCGTGCTCTACGGTGTGGGCGAACTGCACCTCAGGATCGTACTGGAGAAAATGCGCGATCAGTACAATGTGGAGGTGGAAGCCCAGCCCCCCGGCATCGCCTGCAGGGAGACCGTAACCAGAACCGCCGAGGGCCACCATCGCCATAAGAAGCGGACCGGGGGAGCAGGCCAGTTCGGCGAAGGCAGCTACGCATTGGCCTTCAGCTATTACAGTCCGGTACCACCCGGTAAACAGAAGGAGCTTGTGGATGCTTACAGGCCCAGTGAGTCGGTCGACTAACCGCAGTGAAGTAGTACCGCTTATCATGCCGGTTTGGGGCGACAAAGTGTGTGTCCCGAATGCTGCTGCTCTGTGAAATACCGTAACTCTCTACGACCTGACCAACACTTATTTCGAAGGCGATACGGGTGCTAACCCGAAAGCCCAACGCGGCCGATCCAGGGAGAAGCGCAGCGACTGCCCGCTGCTGACACTGGGATTGATACTCGATGGCAGTGGCTTTGTGCGCCGATCTGAGGTCTTTGCTGGTAATGTCTTTGAAGGCCATACTTTATCCGGGATGCTGCAGGCCTTGCAGGCTCCCAGGGGGGCTCGGGTGGTACTCGACCAGGGGATTGCCACGCAAAAGAACCTGACCTGGATGCAGGAGCAGGGATACCGTTATCTGGTGGTGAACCGGAGTCGAGCGCGCGAGTTCGATCCTGAGGATTGTACGACTATCGAGACCGCCACCGGGGAGAAGGTGCATCTGAAAAAGGTGCACTCCGAGGATGGCAAGGAAGTTCGCCTCTACTGCTACTCGGAACGTCGCGCAAAGAAAGAAGAAGGTATCGCCAAACGATTTATGGCCCGCTTCGAAGCGGGCCTGGAAAAAATCTCACAGGGGCTGTCCCGCCCACGCACGACCAAACGCATCGATAAGCTCTGGGAGCGCATCGGGCGTCTCAAGGAAAAGAGTCGCGGCGTCAGCCAGCATTATCACATTGAGTTGATTGCGGATGAAAGCGGGGAGCAGGCCAAGGCGATACACTGGCAACGCAAACCCATTGAAGGCACGCTGGTGCCCCATCCCGGTGTCTATTCACTGCGCAGTAATGAAACCGACTGGGACGAAGAACGGATGTGGCGCACCTATATCATGCTGACCGATCTTGAAGCGGTGTTCCGCAGTCTGAAATCGGAGCTGGGGCTGCGCCCTGTCTACCATCACAAGGAAGAACGCTGCGACGGTCATCTGTTCATTACCGTTCTGGCCTATCAATTAGTGCAGCTAATCCGGCGCAGACTCGGGGAACAGGGCATTCATGACAGTTGGCGTAGCTTGCGGGAAACTCTGAACAATCAGTGCCGCATCACGGCTACCTTTCGTCGAGCCGATAGCCGGACTTTGCATGTACGTAAGGCCACCCGTGCGGAGCCGGAACAGCTCGCCATCTATAAATCTTTGAACATCGATCCTTCCCCTGGAGGGGTGAACAAGCTGATCATCTGAAACAGAAATCCACAAAATGTGCACTTTGTAGTGCCACTTGAGCAAATTGACATCGGCAACTTGTTGATTACAAAGGAATTGCAAATGGGGGTGTTAAAGATGGGTTAGGTCAATAGTCACGGCAGCGCGCAACAATTGTGTAAGAAAGCCTTGATTGTTCTCCGGTTCGTGATCTTAGCGATGGTTTGGTAAAAGCAATGACTCAATCCGAGTGCCTGACTGAACATTCGTGCTAATCAGGTCAATAGTTATGGTAATCCATACACGATCTCTTATACGGCGGATGGCGCAATGAGCGGTGTCGCCGGCAAATCCGATGTGGAGTTCGTCGAGCAACCGACTCATTGCGAAAGTGTCGCGGCGCTTGCGCAGGTGCGCTCCAATAGCCAGGTCGCGATTGCTGCCGATCAACTCGTGTTCACCCCCTACGATGCCTACAATGTTTGCCGCGAAAACGCCGCGAACCTTATTGTGCTGGGCTTGCACGAGACCGGCGGATTGCTGCGATTCAGCAAGGTTGCGCATATTGCCGAGGCGGCCGGAATCGACATTTGCATCCATGGACTTTACGAAACCGGCATCACCACCTGTGCCGCGAACCAGGTGGCGGCGACCTTACCCAATCTTGATGACGGCAATCAGTACATGAACCATTTCCTTGAATGGGACATCGTCAAGTCTCCGGACTTGTCCCCGCAAAATGGTAAATTGCCGGTATTAAATGGGCCAGGTTTGGGTTTTGAGCTTGATTGGGAGGCGATAGACCAGGCCAGCGACCTGCACAGCAAGCGTATTGCAGACAATGGATAGAGGCCGTTCAGAATAATAAGAAATATAAGAAAGGAAAAGGGGACGGAGGAATTTATTTATCGCTGTCTGTATTACAGCTGTTGCCTGGGCTGCCTTCACTACACTGGTGATCCCGAATTTTTTACTGCGCTCCATCCCACTGTATCTTGTTTCAGGTTGTGCAGTGGTATGGGTTGGTTTTACCTTTATTCGCGTCCACGAGGGACAGACACTTCCCCCCCCCTTTCTTTCCCCTTTATTTATAGATAATCGTGATTTGTCTCCCGTTTATTCACACTGGATTATCATTGTATTTCACGGGGATATTTCAGACACTGATCTTCTTGATCCAATTGACTTGACCGCTGAAAATTTATGATGACAACACTTGCAAGGAAATTTGTTAACTGCGCCATGGTCCTGGTGTTAACGATGTTTATGGCCATTCCAGCCGCATCGAGCGGAGAGGTTAAACAGGGGCACAGTTGCGGGTGCGCGGCCAATTCTTATTCCGTTTATGGGGCCGGGCAGGATAGCTGCGAAGACTTCCTCAAGGAGTATGAGAAAAATCCCGATAGCAACAAGACAGATGCCAGCTATGGCCAGACGCTGGGTTGGATAGCGGGGTACATGTCTGCCGCCAACCGGCAAACGAAGGCGCGTGATATATATAGTTCGGCGCTTGATTACATGACATTTTCAATAGCCCGCTGGTGCAGAGAGAATCCCCGGGCCACGCTGTCGGACGCCATGGACAGCCTGACCGATAAGCTCAATGCGCCAGGAACCGAAGAGGGCGGTGATACTGCTGCCCCGGCTAGCGGGCAGTAAGTGGGCATAAATAATAGCGGCTAGGATTCCCAGTATTCACCGAACCGGTGCCGGTCGGCTTCGAGTTTTTCGATTCGGCTGACCGCCGAAGTCGAGTGGATAACGGTAAAAAATCCGATCAGCATTTCGATAATGGCCGTTGTGCCGATGTAGGATTCAAAGAACATCGGGCTGCCGGTGGGTGATAGCAACACATGATCCGAACTTATCGCCAGCGGTGACACCGGACCGTCGGTTATGCCGACCACCAGCGCGCCTCTTTCACGCGCCACCATGGCGGTTTCGATGGTTGCTCGCGCGTAGGGGTGCGCCGCGATCGCAATCAATGCATCGCGCTCGTCGATATCGATGAGGTCGTCGGCGAGAATATCACCGCTGCGGCCGACCAGCTTGAACTGCTCCGAGGCCATTCCGCCAATATAACTCAGGTAGCTCGCGGCCGACCGGGCGGCCTTCATGCCTACCACGTATATATTGCGGCGTGGCACTAATGCATCTGCAACCGCGGCAATCTGGGATGCATCGATCGAGGTGTAAACGCCATCGATAGTGGTCCGTGCGGACTCGCGAAAATTCCCCCAGGTTTTTTCGATACCTTCGTGATGGCTCGATTGTTGTAGATTACGCGCCCTGAGGTGGTAGCCCGTGATGTCTCCCTGCTGGACCTGCTTGCGAAATATCTCGCGCATTTCGCCGTAGGTTTCATAGCCGAGCTCCTTCGCCAGGCGGGCGAAATTAGGTAGCGACACGTCCGCGTTGGCGGCAACCTGGCGCATCGAAAGCGTGGCGATATCCCCGGGACGTTCCAGCATATAAGCGGCCGCCTTTTTAAGGGTTTTCGGCAGATGCAACATCGATGCCTTGAGTTTGTCATGCACTTGGGCGTATTCGCTCATGATTAACCAGGTCAAAGTTTCCGTGATCTGCCAGTCTATCCGCAATCGCCGCCAGTTTAAAACGGTGCTTCATATGAGGCCCTGCTTTGGGCAGGTTGCAGCTATCCGGCTTTACCACGAGTAAGGGAAGCTAGGTAAATCGTATCAATAATTGAACAAATGTAAATAAATAATTAAAATTGTATACAAATGATAAATTCCTGTTACGCTTTACGCATCAGGATTTCTCTTCCCATTCTCTGGATCGTACCCCATGACATTCGAAACAATTCTTTATTCGACGAAAAACGGTGTTTCCGAAATTCGTCTCAACCGACCCGATCGCATGAATGCTGTCGTCGAGCAGCTGTATGACGACGTGTTAGCCGCGCTCGATGAAGCCGAGCTGGACCCAAAGGTGAGGGTGATCGTTCTCACTGGCGAAGGGCGCGCTTTTTGCGCGGGCGCAGATCTAAAAGAGCATGCAACGGGCGAACGAACCGCGTTACAGAAGCGGCAATACCTGATCAAGGCCAATGACGTCTGTGAAAGATTGCGCAAGGTGACCAAGCCGGTCATCGCAGCCGTCAATGGATATGCGGTAGGGGCAGGTGCCGAAATGGCGGTTTCATCCGATTTCATCATCATGAAGGCATCCGCGAAAATCTGGTTCCCCGAGATCAGTATCGGCACCTTCGTAGGCGGTGGTATTTCCAGTGTGCTCCCTCAATTGGTCGGCATTACCCGGGCGCGCGAACTGATTATGACCGGTCGCCGGATAGCTGGCCCGGAAGCGGTCGAAATGAACCTCGCCATACGTTACTTCCCCGACGACGAGTTCGACGCCGGCGTTGCCGAATTTGCGCAGGAAATTGCCGCCAAGGCGCCGCTTTCCCTGAAGCTCGCCAAGAAGCATCTGAATACTGCCGGCAATACGCCTTACGAAGCCGCACTGATCATGGAACTCGAGGGCATTCTAGCCTGCATGACAACCAGGGACTGGCAGGAAGGTATCGACGCGTTCGCCGAAAAACGAAGCCCTGATTTCACTGGTGAATAACATGAACAACGACCTCCCTTTAAGTTTTCTCAACCCGACGTCGATCGCCATTATCGGCGCGTCCAAAAATCCGGCCAAGCGCGGCTACCAGGCCATGCGCCAGCTGATCAGGGACAAGTTCAGCGGGCATATTTATCCAGTCAATCCCAAAGAAGATGAAATACTCGATATTCCAGCGTACAAGTCGATCGAAGCGCTTCCCGGTCCGGCCGACATTGCACTGGTGTGCACTCCGGCTCGCACCTTACCCGGTGTTATAAAGCAATGTGGTGAACGAGGGATCAAAGGCGCCGTCATTCTCGCCGGAGGTTTCAGTGAATCCAGCGAAGAAGGTGCAGGCTATGAGCGCGATATGCTGGCCGCGGCGAATAAATATGGCGTGCGCCTGATTGGCCCGAACACTTCGGGTGCGTTCAATTTGCACAGACAAATGAACCTGGCCGGCATTTCAAATCTGCAACCGGGCGGCCTCGGCCTGATATCGCAATCCGGCAACATGGCACTGTCGATCACGACCGAAGCTGCCGCGGGTGGCTACCTCGGTTTCAGTACCTATGTCGGTGTTGGCAATCAGGTCGATATCAGCTTTGGCGAATACCTGGAATACCTGGCGGCGGATCCCAATACCACCTTACCGGTGCTCTATATTGAAGGCTTCAAGGACGGGCGCAAGTTTCTCGACGTCGCACGGGAGGTCACCCCCAAAAAACCGGTCGTCGTCTACAAGGCCGGTCGTACGACGCTGGGTCAAACTTCCGCAAAATCGCATACCGGAGCACTTGCCGGCAGCTATGAAATGGCGCGCGACCTGATGCGCCAGGCCGGAGTCATTGTAGCCCGGCGTTCGGATCACGTAATCCCGCTGGCCGAAGCGCTCAGCATTTCACCACAACCCAAAGGCACAAGACTGGCGATCCTGGTAGACGGCGGCGGACATGCAACGATCGCAGCCGACACGCTCGCCGACGAGGCGATGAGCCGTGTGGAACTGGCGCAGTTATCGGACAGGACCAGGACCAGGCTGGCCGGGATCCTGCCGCCCGCGGCCTCGCTCGCGAATCCGGTCGACGTCGCCGGCGGCACCGATTCCAATCCCGGCGTTTTCGCGGATTGTGTATCCGTGATGCTGGAGGACGAGGGTGTCGATGCGGTACTGATCGGTGGACTCTACGGTGGCTATGCAATGCGCTTTGATCCTGCGATGCTCGAAGTCGAAAACGAAACATCGATCCGCCTCGCGGCATTGCAGCACCACCATCAGAAACCGATCGTAGTGCAGAGCCTGTACGCTCCTCTGAAGCCGGAGCCGTTGGTCACGCTGCGCGAAGGCGGCATTCAAGTACAGGAATCCATGGAAATCGCGGTGGCTTGCATTACAACCCTGATCAGTCATGCGCGTCATCAGCGTCGGTTGGCGGCGCACCCGCCCTACATCGTTGAAACAAGGCCCGATACGGGTCAGGCAATCATTGACAAGGCGCGCGCCGAGAACCGCACCTCGCTGTTTGAGCACGAGGCAATGGACCTGGTCGCAGCGCACGACATCCAGATGCCGCGCTACCAGGTCGTAAGGAGCGAAACCGATGTTGCCGCGGCCGCGGCCGAGTTCGCCGATACCCGGGTCGCGATGAAAATCATTTCGCAGGACATCATCCACAAGTCCGAAGCCCGCGGTGTGCGCCTGAGACTTCGGGGCAAGGACGAAATGACGAGAGCCTACAACGAGATTCTCGACAGCGCGCGCGAATACAACGCCGACGCGCGTATCGAAGGCGTGTTGGTGGCGCCGATGGCCAAACCGGGAGTCGAAATCATCATCGGTGTCTACAGGGATCCGGTCTACGGCCCGGTTCTGATGTTCGGCCTCGGCGGCACCCTGGTCGAAGTACTCAAGGACGTGTCATTCCGCGCGATTCCGCTGAGCCGCGCCGATGCGCAAGAAATGCTCGAGGACATCAAAACCGGTGAAATCCTCGACGGTGTACGCGGCGCCAGGCCGGTGGACAAAGACGCGCTGATCGATTTGTTGCTCAGGATATCCGGTCTCGTGCATTGCCATCCGGAAATCGAGGAAATCGATTTCAATCCGGTTCTTGCCACGCACGAAGGCTATACCATAGCCGATGCCCGCGTAATTCTTTCGGTTGAAGCCTGATGAATACTCTACCCAAATTACTCAGCGCCACGCTGCGCGTCGACGGTCGAGTAGCGCTGTTAACGATGTCTCGCGACGATGTGCGCAATGAACTAACCGGCACCGGCCTGGTTGATGATATCTGCAACACCATTATCTGGGCCAACGCGCAAACCGATATCTCGGTGTTGATCCTGACCGGCGAAGGCAAGGCGTTTTCCGCCGGAGGCAACGTCAAGGATATGGCGTCGCGTGGCGGCGCCTTCGCCGGCGACGTTCCCGAGGTGGAGTCGCGCTATCGAGCCGGTATCCAGCGGATTCCGTTAGCGTTGCATGCTGCCGAGCTACCTGTGATTGCAGCCGTCAATGGGCCGGCTATCGGTGCCGGTTGCGATCTCGCCTGTATGTGCGACTTTCGCATAGCCTCCGAAAATGCCACATTCGGCGAGACCTTTATCAACCTGGGCATCATCCCGGGAGATGGTGGCGCCTGGTTCGTTCAGCGACTGATCGGTTATCAACGTGCCGCCGAGATGGTTTTGACCGGAAAAGTTATCAATGCTGACGAAGCAAAGGAAATCGGCCTCGTGCTCGATGTCGTTCCCGCCGATGATTTGATGCCTCGATCAATGGCGTTGGCAAATGCCATGGCGAGCAGGCCTCCCCAGGCGCTACGCTACACCAAACGAATGCTCAAACAGGCACAGCGCATGGAGCTTTCGGACTTCCTCGACCTGTGCGCAACTTACCAGGGTATCTGCCACAACACCGAGGATCATCTGGAGGCTGTTAATGCCTTTTTGGAAAAGCGACAGCCCGATTACAAAGGTAAATAGGCTAGCCGGCGTTGCCGCTACAAAAATCAATACAGGTAAATATGCTTTTCTCGACGAGTTTTGACGACATTGAAATCGGCGCCACCGGCAGCTACAGCAAAAGCCTCACTGAACGTGATATCGCTCTGTATGGCGAAGTGTCGGGCGACATCAATCCGGTGCATTTCGATTCCGAATATGCGGCAGGCACGCCATTTAAAAAACGGATAGCACACGGTATGTGGTCGGCCGGCCTGATTTCGACCTGTATCGGCACTATCCTTCCAGGACCGGGCAGTGTCTATCTGGGACAACAGCTACAGTTCAGATGTCCAGTCCACATCGGCGATAGAGTGACGGCGAAGCTAACGGTCAAGGAAAAGCAATCCACTCGAAAATGGATAATCCTCGATTGTCGGGTCACTAATCAGAACGAAGAGCTTATTGCGATTGGCGACGCCACGGTTATGCCGCCAACGGCTTCCGTTAGTATTGAGGCGCCAAGGGTACCGACGATCAAAGTTTCAGGGCACGATTAACCGGGGGCATATTCGAGGTGCTCGAGGGACAGACACTTTCCCACTTTCCCACTTAAGCCCAAAAACTATCGTCATTGCGAGCAAAGCGAAGCAATCTTTTTGCTTAAGATCAAGCATTTGGAGATTGCCGCGTCCCGCCACGGCCTTCGGCCTCGCGGTCCTCGCAATGACGGCCGTCTGGAGCTTAAGTAAGTGCCCTTATGGTCTGTCCCCTGTTTATGTCTCCTATTTGGATCGAGTAGACTGGGACCCGGATAACAAGACCGTAGACAGGACTTATAAATATGACAATCGAAACCCCCGTATCCTGTTGGAAGGAAACCGTGCGGCCTGAATGGGCTGACTACAATGGCCATATGAATGTTGCCTATTACACCCTGGTTTTTGATCATGCCGCGGATACGTTTTTTGAGGTGGTCGGGCTTGGAAAACCTTATGTCGAGCGAACCGGCAATTCAGTTTTTGCCGTGGAAGGACATATAAGCTATATCCGGGAGGTGAATGTTGATGACGAGGTTATTGTGACCACTCAATTGCTTGGGTTCGACGATAAACGCTTACACTACTTTCAAGAAATGCGGGATGTGAAAAGCGGGGCGCTTAGTGCCACGCTGGAGCAGTTGTCTATTCACGTCAACCTGGAAAAACGCAGGGTAGAACCCTTCCTGGAAGCGCCGCTGCGGTTACTGGAAGAAACTTTTTTAACCCAGTCTTTACTTCCCGTGCCTCCACAGGTGGGCCATGTCATATCCCCGGCCGGCAAACGAGGATGAGACCGGGAACAGTTTAATTCCGGTGCCTGCCCTGATGTCGGTTAGTTTTATTTTCAGGGGGCTACGACAATACCGTATGTCGAGTCATACCGGCTAATTCCTCGTTGCATAAAACGCGCCGGTGCGGGTTGCCAAAAATTTATCCAGTGGCACATCTTCCTGCTTGAGGAATCCGCTCGACGGCAGCAGGCCATCGCGCACCATTTCGATAATCGCAACTACTGACGTGGAGGTCGTCCATGCGATCGCAGTTTGCATTTCGCCGGCTGCGGTAACTGGCCGATAGCCCCGCACAAACTCGCGGCGATGCAAATGGCCATCGATCGTGCCTTCCGAGGCGACATGCACGTACACCACGTCGTCGGACACCGGTGGCTTGGCGTTGACCAGGATTTCGCCAGCGTCGCCTCGGCGGTCGCGCATCAGCAGTTCGTGAAAGAAGAAATTCATCAACGCCATGTGCCCCGGATAACGCATGGTTTTGTAGTCGATATTGTCGACCTGGCCGAGGTAGGTGTCGCACATAGTGCCTAGTCCGCCGGAGGTGGTAAACGCTTCCAGCTTAACGCCGTCGATATACAGGATTTCGTGCCACTCCATCGGTGAGACCCATTTGCGCTCGCCGTTTTCGATCACCTCGCAGTCGTTGAGGTATTCGTTGACCACGCCGTCGGGCGACCAGTTAAACGCGTAGCCCATCAGTCCCGTGGGGTTTTGCGGCAGCGCACCAACGCGCATGCGGCAAGAACGGCAGTGCTCGAACTCGGCAATTTGCGAGGCGCCGACGATGCCGACAAAACCCGGCGCCAAACCGCACTGCGGCGCCATCACCGCCTTCGACGTATGGCTGAGTTCAATAATGGCTTTGGTGGTCGGCACGTCTTCGGTCAGATCGAAATAGTGAATTCCCGCCGCGTGCGCCGCGGTTGCGACGCCGACGTTAAGTTGAAACGGCAGGCAGGAAAGCACCGCGTCCACATCCGCGAACAGCGATTTCAGGCCGTCGACATTGGCCATATCCGCTTCGCGATGGGCAAACGGAAACTCGTCGCCCGCCGATAAGTCGTATCCGGTCACTTCAAAGCCCGATTCGTGCAGCAGTTTGGCCGCCAATGCACCGACTTTTCCTAACCCTAAAACGGCAATTTTTTTCATCGTTGATTTCTCTCTAAAACAGGATTTCCGCGATTGATTTAGCAAACCTCTGATTAATTCGTCATTGCGAGGACCGCGAGGCCGAAGGCCGTGGCGGGATGCGGCAATCTTTAACTTATTGATTATAGTAAAAAGATTGCTTCGCTTCGCTCGCAATGACTTAAACAACTAAATCCTGAACGTTTTCCCTCCCCCCTGTGGGTGAGGGAAAACGCTTTTAGCGGGCGCTTAAATATCGAACTTGATTCCTTGCGCCAGTGGCAATTCGCGCGAGTAATTAATGGTGTTGGTCTGCCTGCGCATATAGCCTTTCCAGGCATCGGAACCGCTTTCACGGCCGCCGCCGGTGTCCTTTTCCCCGCCGAAGGCGCCGCCGATTTCCGCGCCACTCGGGCCGATATTGACGTTTGCGATACCGCAGTCGGAGCCGACATCGGAGAGAAATTGCTCGGTTTCACGCACGTCGTTGGAGAAAATGCACGAGCTGAGTCCCTGTGGTACGCCATTGTGCAGTGCGATGGCGCTGTCCAGCGTATCGTATTTCATCGCGTACAAAATCGGCGCGAAGGTTTCCTCGCAGACGATCTCGGTTTGCCCCGGCATTTCGACAATCGCCGGTTTAAAGTAGGCCGCATTGGGGTACTCATCACCCAGCGCCTGCCCGCCACCATGTACGGTGCCGCCGTCGGCAACCGCCTTTTCCAGTGCCGTTTGTGCGCGCTGCATGGCATCGATGTCGATCAACGGGCCGACCAAAATGCCTTCTTCAAGCGGGTTACCAATGGGCAGGCCGGCGTACACGTCGATTAGTCGCGGCAGCAATTGATCGTAAACGCTTTCGTGCACAATCAGCCGTCGAAGCGTGGTGCAGCGCTGCCCGGCGGTGCCGACAGCGGAAAATACAATCGCGCGCAGGGCCATATCGAGGTCGGCTGTCGGCGCGACGATCATCGCATTGTTGCCACCGAGTTCGAGAATGCAGCGCGCAAAGCGCGCGCTGGCGGCTTTCGCCACGGCGTGCCCCATGCGGGTCGAACCCGTGGCGGAAATAATTTTTACGCTGTGACTGTTGGCCAGGGTTTCGCCGGTTTCGAGTTCGCCGATAACGGTTTGAATCAGCCCATCGGGAGCGTCGTCACCGAAGCGTTTCATTGCGCGTTCGCAAATTTTTTGCGTTGCCAGCGCGCTCAGCGGTGCTTTTTCGGAGGGTTTCCAGATAATCGGATCACCGCAAACCAGTGCCAGCGCGGCGTTCCAACACCATGGTGCTACTGGAAAATTGAACGCGGTGATAATGCCGCAGACCCCCATCGGATGCCAGGTTTCACGCATCGCGTGGCTGGGTCGCTCGGAAGCGATAGTCAACCCGTAAAGCTGGCGCGACAGACCGACCGCGAAGTCGCAGATGTCGATCATTTCCTGCACTTCGCCCAGGCCTTCCTGGTAAAGCTTGCCACATTCCAGAGTAACCAGTTTGCCGAGCGCTTCTTTTTCGGCGCGCAAGCCTTCGCCGATCAAGCGCACCAACTCACCTCGGCGTGGCGCGGGCACTTGTCGCCAGGCTTTGAAAGCGCTGTCGCCGCGCGCGATCATCGCCTCGACATCGGCGTAACCGTGAGTTGCTAATCGGGCGATTTCTGCGCCGTCAATTGGTGTGATGACGCTTAATGCGCCGCCGTTGATTTCGCTATCGGTCAGTTTGCAAGCCGTTAAAATATCACGATGCGTCATGATGTCACCCTCAATCAGTATGAATTTATCGACGCTATTTCAGCGCATTAGCACGTCAATAGAAAGAGCGTATACTTTGACGAATCGCCAAATAAATTGCAATATGGCAATTATCTTTGGCGTGTAGCCAATTCAGCCAGGAGAATCTGTGGACGAACTCGACCGCGAACTGCTGCATTTGCTGACCAGGGACGCTCGAATGCCCGCCACCGACCTGGCCAGGCGCTTAAAGGTGTCGCGCGGCACGGTGCAAAACCGCATCATGCGACTACTGGATCAAAACGTGATTCACCGCTTTACCGTCGAATTGGGTGCGGCCGACGACGACCACCAGATCAGCGCGTTTACTCTGATCAAACTCAGCGCCGCCGACAACCGCAGCGCGCTGGTAGCGCTAAAAAGGATACCCGCTATCATCGACATCCATTCGCTCAGTGGTCGCTACGATCTAGTGCTTGAGATCCGCACCGCTTCACTTAAGCGCCTCGACGCTATTCTCGATGAGGTGCGCAAAATCGCCGTTGTCGATGAGACCCAAAGTCATTTGCGGCTGACGGGCGTGAAGTAGCATTGCGAGTAGTTGGCTATTAGCGCGTAAGCGTCTGGCGAATCCCGCCTGTTGAAGACCGATCTGACGATTACCGGCCAATACTCCGGTAAATGCATAAATGCTATGCTGCCGCCAACGGATTAGAGGAGAAACCGCCGATGTCCCATCAACCCTCCAACATGTCGCAGGCTCAGATTGACGCGTTCCTGCGGGCGCCACGATTTGCCACCGTCGGTACTAACCGTATGAACGGCCCGCCACAACTTACACCGGTGTGGTACCTCTACGAGGATGGCAAAATATACATATCGATGTTTGTAAAGAGTGCGAAATACCGGAACCTGCGGCGTGACCCCCGTATCGGGGTATGCGTTGCCGGCGATAGCCCCGACGGCCGGGCGGTAATGCTTTACGGAACGGTTGAACTGGTACCGGAAGGCGATCCCTGGGTCGACGAAATCTGCTGGCGGCTGGTGCGGCGGTATCATGACACTGACGAAGAGGCGCGTTCATTCATGGAGTCAGTGACCTCGGGAGGGGAGGGCGCGCTAGCGGTGTTTACGCCTGAAAAAGTTATTGCCGAGGATTACAACTGAAGCTTCGGCTCAGTCCTGTATCGCCGGTTACCCTGTACCTCCGCGCCATAGGTTGTGCTGCGTTGCCTGGGTGTGTCTTCAGGAGGGTGTGTGTCCCCGTGAACTGAGGAAAACTATTTTGCATAAAGTATCATTTGAGTGCAGCGAAATATTGCAATTGTTTTTCCAGACGCACTATCGGAAACGGTAGCATCCCAAACCTGCGTTGTTTTACCTGAATGAATAACATTAGCAACACATTGGATAATACCTTCGCGGGCCGTACCGAAATGATTTGTTTTTAGTTCGATTGTAGTGAAGCCTGTAGCGCCTTCCGGGAGGTTCGAGTGGCAACCATATCCGGCGCACGAATCCGCCAGTGATACGACACTACCTGCATGAAGATACTCATTGGGGGCTAACAACGATTTCTTCACCTGAAAAAAGGCCTTGATCATTCCTGGTGAAACCTCAGTAACTGTTATACCCAAATGACCCGGCAGGTAATCATTACCAAAATTGTTTAAAAATTCAGGTGTAAATTTCGTTGCTTTCATGTGACTCCGAATAGGTGATTATTTAGCCAGGGCGAATACCCTGATATGTAGCAAAATTTTCTCCCATGCTCTCATTCATTTACCACTCTTTCAATGGACCCCGGGTGCCGATCAGAGACTATTCGACAGAAACGTTTCAGGCGCCTCGAATGGCTGCTCAGGCTTAGTAAGCGGTCAATGGAACGGATTTTATTGGCGGTTTCGCGGGTAGCGGCGCCAGGACAATGGATGCCGGCGGCCGCTTACTCCTGCCGGGATTTCAGGATGGCTTCGATTTCTCTCTGATCTGGTCAACCTCGTCCTCCGGGATGCCGAGCCAACGCAGAAAGGAATGATGAGCCGCGGGTGCATTATGTTCAAACTCATGATGCCAGCGTTGCATATCCTGTTCGTTCATGCCCGATGCACGCAGGATTTCTACCCAGGTTCCCCGGTCAATCGCAATTGTCGGCCTGGCGTCGCCCACGTTTTTCAGTAAGCCGATGATTACCCGCTGCTGAGTGCGAAGCTCGGCGACTTGTCTATCCAGCTCGACCAGGCGAGCATGAAGAATTTCCGGCTTCGATCCCCTGTTACCATCCAGCAATCCCCGGATTTCGCTTAAGCTTAAACCGGTATTTCTGTATATGTCGATCATCCGCAGTCTATCTATGCATTCCGTATCATAGAGGCGGTAACCTGATTCCGATCGCCCGGCTGGTTTTAACAGGCTGATCCGATCGTAGTAAAGAAGCGTAGATCGCGTCAGGCCGAAGCGCCTTGCAAGTTCCCTAACCGTTATCATCAGGTCTGATACTCCTTCGTTGCGGTATTATATTTTGACAAAGCAGTAATCGAGGCAAATACCGAAAGAGCCGCTGATGCAAGCAATATTCCCTGCATCGCGGTTTCGTATGATATCCCTTGAAAGTGTAAACCATCTAACAATAATCCACTCAACGCCATTCCAATTGGAAGACTGCTTCCTCCGATTGCTTGCGCCGCTCCCATTATTCCGGCGCGATCCTGTTCAGGGGAACTCAGCTGAAGCTCGGTCATTAAATTAACGATAATGACGCCAATCCCGATACCGATTCCCAACAGACTAATGGATGAAATAATGGTTGAAGAGGAGTAGGCAACACCTAGCCCGGAAAATTCATAAATATGCGCAAAAATCGCGCAGTATATTGATTTCACAAGGAAATATCCGAAGAAGTCTCGTATCAGTGATTACGAGCGACTGAGGATATATTTCTTGTGGAATCAATAGACAAGCGAGATTGTGCATATTCATGAATTTTCCGGGCTAAAAGATAAGGAGGAATTATGTCAGTTCAAAGTTCTATCGACGATACCACGGCGGCCATTATGGATGCGCTATCTACCCATGACCTGTCGGATGAGGAAAAAGAGAAAGTTAGCGCGCTCGTCGGCCAGTTGCTGATGAAAACAGTCGAAAAAACAACCAAAAATCACGTCGAAACCGCCGTCAATTGCTGCGGACCCGAAATAGACCTGGCGCATCAGCTCAGGGAGGAAATCAATCGCAAGAAGGAGCTCCTGATTTCCAACCTGAAAGCCTTGCGTTAAGACGCCCCGGCGTTTTCACGCAGAGGCGCGGGAGAGCGCGGTAAGCGCTGAGGTTCTTGAAAAGGTATGCCCCCAGGTATCTCTGCGTCCTCCGCGCGCTCAACGTCTCTGCGGGAAATAATCCCCCCGGGGACTTGTTCAGGGCATGTTGGCGTGTCGCTTTTTTCTGTCTTATTGGCGTGTTACATGAATTTTTCGATTATACCCGGCTGATATAATCAGTGGATGAAGTCAGATTTGCAGGGTGTCTGCAATCGGTCGGCTGGCAATGAGAAATCAATTATGAATCGTTATTCGGCATGGGCCGTTTTCAAAAACGGCTTGAGTGGACACCGGGGCTGGACCCGCCAATGGCGTGATCCCGAACCGAAGAAAGCCTATGATATTGTCATCGTGGGCGCTGGCCTCCACGGCCTGGCCACGGCTTACTATCTCGCCAAAAATCACGGCTTGCGCAATATCGCGGTGCTCGAAAAGGGCTGGCTCGGTGGCGGCAACGCCGGGCGCAACACGACCATTGTGCGTTCCAACTACATGATGCCGGGTAACCGCGAGTTCTATGAGCATTCGCTCAAGCTGTGGGAAAACCTGAGCCACGACCTGAATTACAACGTGATGTTCAGCCAGCGCTATCACGTAACGCTGCTTCACAGCCCGGCTGCGCGCGACGCCGCCGCGCGTCGCTACAACACCATGCGGCTCACCGGTTCCGACGGTGAGCTGTGGGATCTGGCGACCCTGAAGGCGGAAATACCGCATCTGAACTACAACAATGCGCGCTTCCCGATCACCGGCGCGGCGGTGCAGAAGCGCGCGGGCAACGCGCGTCATGACGCGATCGCCTGGGGTTACGCGCGTGCCGCGGACAGCCTCGGCGTGGACATCATCCAGAACTGCGAGGTCACCGGGGTAACGCGCAACGGCGGCGAAGTCAGTGCGCTGGAAACCTCGCGTGGTACCATCGCCGCGAAAAAAGTCGGTTTCGCGGTTGCCGGTAACAGCTCGCGCCTGTGGCAGATGGCGGGCCTGGGGCGCCTGCCAATCGAGTCCCACAAGCTGCAGGCCTTTGTTTCCGAGCCGCTCAAGCCGCTGCTCGATCACGTCGTGGTCTTCGGTGTCGGCGGCGCGCACTTTTATATTTCCCAGTCCGACAAGGGCGGGATGGTATTCGGCGGCGATCTCGACTGGTACAAGTCCTACGCGCAGCGCGGCAACCTGCCGATGGTGCAGGATGTTGCTGAATGCGCAACCTCGATCATGCCCTGCCTCGGGCGCGTACGATTGTTGCGCCACTGGGCCGGGGTGATGGATATGTCGATGGACGGTTCCCCCTTTATCTGCAAAACCTCGTTGAAAAACCTCTACCTCAATGCCGGCTGGAACTACGGCGGGTTCAAGGCAAGTCCTGCTTCCGGCTGGTATTTTGCCGATCTGATCGCCAATGACCGGCCCGATCCGGTGATTGAAAATCACGACCTCGAGCGCTTCCGCCGCGGCGTCAATATCGACGAACGCGGCGCCGGGCCCGATCCGAAATTGCACGGTTAGCAGGAGAATCCCATGATTATCATCAACTGCCCATTTTGCGGTCCGCGCGATCATTCAGAGTTTGGTTACGGCGGTGACGCCAGCATCGATTACCCGGCGTTGGACGCACCCATGGACGAATGGCACGACGCCATTTTCCTGCGCGAGAATATTTGCGGCATGCAGGCCGAAACCTGGCATCACGTCAACGGTTGCCGCATGTGGCTGATCGTCGAGCGCGATACCATGACGCACGAAATCAAGTCGGTGCGCCCGGCTCACGGCGGTAATGCAGCCGTGCTGGAAAACGTTGCCGAGGGAGGCGAATCATGAGTGCGCAACGCCTGCAAAGCGGCGGTCGCATCGACCGTCAACAACGTATCGAGTTCAACTGGGATGGCCGGTCGCTCCGCGGCTATGCGGGTGACAGCCTGGCCTCCGCGTTACTCGCCAGTAACGAGACGGTGCTGGGACGGAGCTTCAAGTACCACCGCCCGCGCGGGATCATGTCGGCTGGCGTTGAAGAATCCGGCGCGATGGTGACCATCGGCCGTGGCGCGCGCCGCGATCCCAACGTCAAGGCGACGATGCAGGAACTGTACCAGGGGCTCCATGCCAGCGGGCAAAATGCATGGCCGAACGTGCGCTACGATGTGGGTGCCGTCAACAGCCTGTTCGGGCGATTCTTTGCCGCCGGTTTCTATTACAAGACGTTCATGGGCCTGCCGCCCTTTGAATGGGGCAGCAAGGGCACCGGTCTGTGGATGAAGTATGAAAAAATCATTCGCAAGGCCGCCGGCATGGGCGCGGCCTCGCGCGAGCCCGACCCCGATGTCTACGATCACGCGCACGGCTTCTGCGACGTGCTCGTGGTGGGCTCAGGCCCCGCGGGATTGCAGGCGGCGCTGACCGCGGCGAAGGCCGGCATGGAAGTCTGGCTGGTCGAGCAGGATTGTCTGCTCGGTGGCGACCTGCTGAATCTTGCCGATGAAAAGACCGAGAAGAAGCGCCTCGAACTGATCGCTGAGCTGGAACAGGCGGGTGTGCGCATGATGACACGAACCACGGCGTTCGGACTCTACGACAATGGCATTGCAGGCTTGCTCGAGCGGGTGACTGACCATTTAGCCGCGGCGCCTGCTCACCTGCCACGGCAACGTTTCTGGACCTTGCGCGCGCGCCACACCATTGTCGCCAGCGGCGCAATGGAGCGAGGCATGGCGTTTGGCAACAACGATCGTCCCGGCATCATGAATGTCGCGGCGGGCCGGACCTATCTGAATCGCTACGCGGTGCGCGCCGGTCAACAGGTGGTCGTCGCTACCAATAACGATTCGGCTTATGACAGTGCCGCCGATCTGGCCGCCGCGGGCGCGAAGGTCTGCCTGCTCGATGCGCGCACGCGCATCGGCAGTAATATGCTCGACATCGCCGGCGCGGCCAATATCAGCCTGCACACCGGCTCGGTACCGCTGAATGCGAGGGGATTACCGGCTGTTAACGGTATTGATGTAGCCGCCGCCGCGGGAGATGGCTGGGCATTCGAAAGCCGCTTGAATTGTGACCTGTTACTGGTGTCCGGCGGTTGGTCGCCGGTGGTCCACCTGATGTCGCATCGTGGCGTGAAGCCGGTATGGGATGCCGAGCAAGCCTGTTTCATAGCGCCGCCCATCGAGGAACCAATTCATGTCGCCGGTTCCGCGGCCGGCATCTGGAACACCGACGCCTGTTTCGATTCGGGGAAATCGGTCGGCGCCCGGGTGGTCAAGGCGCTCGGTGGCAAAGCGCGCGCCAGGGCTATGCCGGAAGTGGGTGGCTGGGCAAACCCGATCAGACCGGTTTACGAGGTGCGTGTCGACGGGCGTAAGACCAAGGCCATCGTCGACCCGCAACACGATGTCACCGCCGACGATGTGCGCCTCGCGCATCGCGAGGGTTTCGTCTCGGTCGAGCATCTGAAGCGCTACACTACGCTGGGCATGGCGACCGACGGCGGCAAGGTTGGTAATATTATTGGCCTGGCCTTGATGGCCGAGGCGATTGGTACAGAAATTCCCAACGTGGGCACCACCACGTTTCGACCTCCTTATACGCCGGTGGCGATTGGCGCCTTGAAAGGGCGTAATGTAGACGAACATTTCCGGCCGTTGCGGCGCACGCCGATGCACGACTGGAACCTGCAGCAAGGCGCGACCATGACCATGGCGGGCCTGTGGCACCGCCCCTGGTATTTCGCGCGCAGCGGGGAAACCATCAACGAAGCCTACGTGCGCGAAACCGAAACCACGCGTGCGACGGTGGGTCTGTGCGACGTGACCTCGCTGGGCAAGATCGCGATACAGGGTCCCGACGCCACCGAGCTGTTGAACCGGGTCTATACCAATCCGTTTGCCAAACTGCCGATCGGCAAGGCGCGCTACGGCATCATGCTGCGCGACGATGGCATGGTGATGGACGACGGCACCACCTGGCGTCTCTCCGAAACCGATTACTTCATGACCACCACCACCGCGCACGCCGCCAAGGTCATGGTGTGGCTGGAAGAGTTGCTGCAGACGCGCTGGCAGGATCTGCGGGTGCATGTGACAAGCGTCTCCGAGCAGTGGGCGGGCAGCGCTGTCGCCGGACCGAAAGCGCGCGAGGTATTGAGTGCCTGCGTCGAAGATGCCGACGTCATGAGCAGCGATAACTTCCCCTTCATGGGCGTCATCGAAACCACGCTTAAAGGCGGAATTCCCTGCCGTATTGCCCGCATCAGCTTTTCCGGCGAGCTGGCCTACGAGGCCTATGTGCCGTCGGATTACGCGCCGGCGATGATGGATCTGCTGTGGCCGGAAGCACAAAAGCACGACGGGTGCCTGTACGGCCTGGAGGCACTCGGCGCCATGCGCATCGAAAAAGGCCACGTCACCGGCGCCGAACTCGACGGCCGCGTCAGTATCGACGATGCCGGGCTGGGCAAGATGGCCAATCCGGACAAGCTATTTATCGGCAAGGCGATGCGCAATCGTCCCGAACTGCTGCGCGAGGATCGCCCGCGCCTGGTCGGCATCAAACCGGTCGATACCGGCCAGACGTTCAATGCCGGCAGTATCCTGTGCGCGTCCAACAAGGTTTCAGGCCTGGGCGAAGGCTGGATTACCGCGGTCACCCATTCACCCGCTATGGGTCACTGGATCGGGATCGGTTTCATTGCCGGCGGGCACCAGGCCTGGGAAGGCAAGACGCTGGTGGCGGCCGACCCGGTGCGCAAGGGCAATATCAACGTCGAAATCATATCCCCGCATATGTACGACCCGAGTGGAGAAAAAATGTATGGTTGATCGGGTATCAGCATTGGCCGGCCACAAGGGGTCAGGCCACCAGGGCGACCCGGGTAATACCGGTGTCATACTGCGGGAACCGCCGGATTTGGTGCTGCACCAGGTCGCTGCCTGGCAGGATTCAATCGATGCGGTCGGCAAATCGCTGGCGAAGTTGATCGGCGCCAAATCGGTTGCCGGACCCTGCGGCTCGGTGAGCGGCAGCAAGGGCGCGATGCTGCGCATCGAGCCGATGAAGTGGTGGCTGGTGGGTGTCGCTGCGCCCGAATTCGACGCCGAACAGGCGGTCACACTGGATCTTTCGCATTCGCGCACCCGGGTGTGCGTGAGCGGTGACGATGCCGCCGCATTTCTGACCCGCCATTTTCCTCTGGACCTGCGCGAGGCCTCCTTCCCGGCAGGCTCGGTGGCCTCGTCGGCTACCCATCACGTCGGCGTCACCCTGTGGCGTTCAGAAGATGGCTACGAACTCTTCATCCCGCGCGGTTTCTCGCTTTCCCTGTGGGAAGGATTTGTCGAATCGGCGCAACAGTTCGGCGTCGAGATCGCCTGATTACACCTTTTGAAGCATGATTTTGGTACCGTGGACAGAGGTGCTTTCCCCCATATCTGTCTTACGGGGGGTATGCAGGATGTTGACATTGACTTTGCCTGGTTCGTGCATGACCCATCTGCTTTTTGCCGAGAGGGCCGTGCCCGCGGGTACAATGTCTGATACTTTTGCGGTCAGGGTCAGTTCCCCCGTTTCGTTGGACATGATTACCGGGTCCCCTTCGGCGATATCCCGGAGTTTCGCATCTTCAGGGTTAATCGTAACCGTTGCCGGGCCCAGCTTCTGCCGGATTTTCGGGTCATTGCCATAACTGGAATTCATCAGGTACTTGTCCGCCGGCGATAACAGGCGAAGATGATTGCCCGGCGCGGGGGCGTCAACATCGGGAGTCGGGGTCAATGGCAGGCCGTTTTTCTGCGCCTGTGCACTGGCGATTTCAATTTTCCCGCTGGGCGTTGAATACTTGCCGTCTGCCCAGAGTATCATTGGTTCCGTTGACGCAAAGGCCCAGCCTGCGGCTCTTAATTCTTCCCAGCTCAGGCCGATGTCGAGTTTCTCCATTTCCCGTCGCAGGATATCTTCATCCTGTTCGTATAATTCACCGCCATCCAGCTTCATGGCGGCGGCAAGTCTGCGGAAAATTTCCTGGTTGGGTAAGGCCTCGCCCGGCGGTTCCATCGCCTTCACCTGCGCGCCCAGCATCAAATGGAAATAGGATGCGCATAGATCGTCAAATTCAAGAAAGCTTGCGGCAGGCAGGATAATATCCGCGTAGCTCGCAGTATCCGTCAGGAAGCAGTCGACTACCACGGTGAACAAATCTTCGCGTGATAATCCCCTGGCGATTTTTTCCTGCGCGGGATTGGATGCCGCGGGGTTACTGTTCCAGACTATGAATGCCTTGACCTGATCTGGATCGTTGATCGCATCCGGCAAATCCATTTGTCCGATCGAATGTCCGCAATCTTCGCCGTCATCTTCAACATGGCTATTCGACAGGCCCTTGTTCCTGGCGATTCCGAAAGTATCGTTCAAGTAGTAGGCCCCGGTGCCGGCCTTGCCGATATTTCCGGTGAAGGCCGGTAACATGGCGCATGCCCTGAAGACGTTTCCACCGCGAGCCTGGCGTTGCAATCCTTGCCCGAGCCACATGATAGACGGACCCTGCGCATAAAGATGGGCGGCCTTTTCAATCAAATCGGCGGGTATGCCCGTTTGTGTCGCCCCCCAATCGGGCGAAGATTCTGCTATCCAGGTTTTTACCTCCTCATATCCGATCACGTTGTTTTTAATGAAATCTTCATCCAGCATTCCGTCTCGTTGAATGACGTGTAAAAGGGAATAGGTGAGGGCCGCGTCGGACCCGGGGCGTACCTGCAAATGTATATCCGCTTTTGCCGCCGTTTCATGTTTTACGGGATCGACAACAATAACCTTTACATCGTTACCGTATAGCCAATTGCGATGAACATGCGGGGCGGTAACCGACGGATTGGCGCCCCATACCAGAACGCATTTACTGTCCCTTATCGTGCGTGGATCGAAACCATTCAGGGAATTTCCGAAAACGTAATTCCATGCCACGTGCCCTGCATTGTTGCAGATGGTGTCGGGCTCGATTTCGGTGGCGCCGATATGCTCGAAGAAACGGCAGGGATATTCGATGGCCAGCATGGAACAGGTACCCGTGTAATGGGTATGCGCGATCTTTTCCACCCCGGTTGTCCGCTGAATGTCGGTAAGCCTGGTCGCAATTTCGTCCAGGGCTTCCTGCCAGCTTATCTTTTCGAATTCCGCTGCGCCTTTTTCGCCTGCGCGGCGCATGGGGTGAAGCAAGCGGGCGCTCTCGTTTCGCCAGGCGCCATTGTATGCAATAGAACATTTGGCGCATAAAGGCCCCCGGTTGGATGGATGTTCCTTGTTGCCCGTGACCGTGGCGATTTTGCCATCTCTCGTGATAACGGAAATACCACAGCCATCGTAACAATCGCGTGGGCAGGTCGTTGAAATGATTTTGATTTCACTTGTCATATCTAGTCTAGAGTACATGGCCTGACCACCATCAGCACTGGCTACCGGCACCCGTTCGGCTGATCGCCCGGGCGATCGCCCGGATCCAGTTTGAAGGCTCGATGACGGAGAGTTTGATAATTATATCTTGCCTGGACATTGGGCGGCAGATAAAATCGCAGCCCCGCTGGCAGCGATGGCGTCGCTGCAATAGCAGCCTGTCGGACCTGGGATAATCTACTGCGGCGGCGGTAAATCGGCCCATTTCCCCGATCTTTTTCGTTGCGTAGTTCCGACTATGCGCCTCAAAAGATCGAAAAAATGGACTCGACTTTCCGCTCGCCTCGCTGCGATTCCCCCAGGCCCGACAGACTGCTAAGCAGGTATTTTGATCCTGTACGCCCGGATTGCTAGCCGGGCATTGTCGCCCGGACAACTTCGGAGTGATTAACATGTCGCAAAACCAACGTCCCGAGTTCTTTGAACTGCAAAACGGCAGCAAGGTAAAGCTGCCATTTTCCGATACCGAATATGAAACCCGTCTCGGCAAGCTACGCGCACTGATGGCGGACAGTGACGTCGATGCGATGTTGCTGACCTCGATGCACAACATCGCCTACTATTCGGGTTTTCTTTACTGTTCCTTCGGCCGCCCCTATGCCTGCGTCATCACCGCCGAGCGCTGTGTCACGGTATCGGCAAACATCGATGGCGGCCAGCCCTGGCGCCGCTGTTACGGTGAAAACCTGATTTACACCGACTGGAAGCGTAACAATTACTGGCGCGCGGTGAAGACCGTAGTCGCCAATGCCCGCAGTGTCGGAATCGAAGGCGATCACATGACGCTGGCGACACGCCAGCTGTTGACGGATATGCTCGGCGCCGTCGAAGTCCGTGATTTGAACCAGGCGGTCATGGGTTTGCGCATGATCAAGTCAGCCGAGGAAGTCGAGTTGATCAAGGGCGGCGCGCGTACCGCCGATATCGGCGGTGAAGCGATTCGTGATGCGATTCGCGTTGGCACGCGCGAGATCGATGTGGCGATGGCCGGGCGCGATGCCATGGAGCTCGAAATTTCCCGTGTCTTTCCCGATAGCGAACTGCGCGACAGCTGGGTCTGGTTCCAGTCGGGGCTCAATACCGACGGCGCGCATAACCCGGTAACGACGCGGTGTCTCGAGGCCGGTGACATCCTCAGCCTGAATACCTTCCCCATGATCTCGGGTTACTACACCGCGCTCGAGCGCACGCTCTTTGTCGGCGAACCCGACGCCGCGTCACTCGAAATCTGGCAGGCCAATGTCGATGCGCATGAACTCGGCTTGTCGCTGATCAAGCCGGGTGCGACCTGTTCCGGGATCTGTTACGAAATCAATCGCCTCTTCGAGGAGCGCAACCTGTTGCAGTATCGCTCTTTCGGTTACGGTCATTCATTCGGCGTGCTGTCGCATTACTACGGTCGCGAAGCCGGGCTGGAGCTGCGCGAGGACATCGACACGGTGCTGGAACCGGGCATGGTGGTATCGATGGAGCCAATGCTGACCCTGCCGCTGGGCCTGCCCGGCGCCGGGGGATACCGTGAACACGATATCCTTGTGATCGGTGAAGACGCGGTTGAAAACATTACCGGCTTCCCCTACGGACCCGAGCACAATATTATCGCAGCCTAGAGATATCTATTTCGGGGACACTATTTCGGGGACAGTATACCTATTTCCCCCGCTTTCATTGCCTGGTTAACTGAGCAAGATTGCCCGGGGGAAATAGGTATACTGTCCCCGGAAAATGCATCCGGCCGGGGAGCGATGGAAGCAATAGCGAGGTCGAATGCCTGAAGAACGTTTACATCCGGAAGTCCGCGACGCGGTCGCGCGCCTGTGCAAGGACTTTCCCGACGAGTACTGGCGCGCCAAGGATCGCGCCAGGGCTTATGCCGGCGAGTTTGTGCAGGCGCTCACTGAAGGTGGTTACCTGTCGGTATTGATACCCGAAGAATACGGCGGCGCGGGCATGGACCTGGCGGCGGCCTGCGCGGTACTCGAGGAAATTCAGCGCAGTGGCGCTAATGGCGCCGCCTGTCATGCGCAGATGTATATCATGGGATCCTTGCTGCGGCATGGCAACGAGGCGCAGAAACAGAAATACCTGCCCGAGATCGCGTCGGGCGCACTGCGCCTGCAGGCTTTCGGCGTCACCGAGCCCTCCAGCGGCACCGATACCACGCGCATTAAAACGCGCGCCCGGCGTGACGGCGATCATTACGTCGTCAGCGGCCAGAAGGTGTTTATTTCGCGTGCCGAGCATTCCGACCTGTTGCTGTTGCTGGTGCGCACAACGCCGCGTGAAGAAGTCGCAAAACCGACCCAGGGCATGTCCGTTTTGCTCGTCGACCTGCGCGAAGCCGTCGGCAACGGCATAACGGTGAGGCCGCTGGAAACCATGCTGAATCACGCCACCACCGAGCTGTTCATCGACCAGTTGCGCGTGCCGGTGGAAAACCTGATCGGCGAGGAAGACAAGGGTTTCTCATACATCCTCGACGGCATGAACGCCGAGCGCATTCTCATCGCTTCGGAATGCATTGGCGACGCACGCTGGTTTATCGATCGCGCCAGCAACTATGCGCGGGATCGCGAGGTTTTCGGGAGTCCGATCGGTAAAAACCAGGGTATCCAGTTCCCGATAGCGCGCGCGCATGTGCAAACCGAGGCCGCCGCGCTGATGGTCGAGAAGGCCTGCCGCCTGTTTGACGCCGGTGAACCCTGCGGCTCCGAGGCTAATATGGCCAAGCTGCTGGCGGCCGATGCTTCCTGGGCGGCGGCCGATATGTGCCTGCAAACCCACGGCGGTTACGGCTTTACCGTCGAGTACGATATCGAACGCAAGTTCCGCGAAACCCGGCTTTACCAGGTCGCGCCGATCTCGACCAACCTGATCCTGTCGAACATCGCGACCCATGTACTGGGTTTGCCGAAATCGTTCTAGACGACCTCTGTCTCCATGCTCAAGCTGAATAGTTTACTCGTGGTTTCACTGGAGCAGGCGGTGGCGGCGCCGTTTTGTTCGAATCGCCTCGCCCACGCGGGTGCACGCGTGATCAAGATCGAGCGCGCCGAGGGGGACTTTGCGCGTGCTTACGACGACGTCGTTGATGGCGAGTCGGCTTACTTCGTCTGGTTAAACCAGGGCAAGGAATCGCTGGTCGCGAACATCAAGGAAGCCGGTGACGCCGAGCTGCTGCACCGTATCCTGGCGCGAGCCGACGTGTTTATTCAAAACCTCGCCCCGGGAGCGGCCAGCCGAGCCGGTTTCGGCAGCCAGGAACTGCTAGAACGTTATCCTCGCCTGGTCTGTTGTGATATTTCCGGTTACGGGGACAGCGGCGAATACAGCCGCATGAAAGCCTATGACCTGCTGGTGCAATGCGAGTCCGGCATGGCATCGATTACCGGAACGCCGGACGCACCCGGCCGAATCGGGGTGTCGGCCTGCGACATCAATTGCGGGCAACAGGCCTATGCGGCCATTCTCGAAGCCCTCATCGAGCGCGAATCCGGCGGCAGGGGAAGTGTTATCAAGGTGTCGTTGTTCGACGCTATGGCGGAGTGGCTCGCGGTGCCACTGTTGCATTACGATTACGCCGGCAAGATTCAACCGCGCGTGGGGATCAATCATGCCACTATCTCTCCCTATGGCGCCTATCGCTGCCGTGATCAGCGCGATGTCGTGCTCGCGATTCAAAACGAACGCGAGTGGTTCAATTTTTGCGATCGGGTACTTGGCGACGCCGCGCTTGCCGGCGATGCCCGCTTCAGCTCCAACCTCGCTCGCGTCAACCATCGCGCCGATGTCGATGCGCTGATTGGCGGTGTTTTCAGTCAGCTCGATCAGGCCGACGCCATCGAACGCCTGCGTAACGGTGGTATCGCCTATGGCCGCCTGAACGATATCGCCGGGCTTGCCGGCCATCCGCAGTTGCGCCGCGTGCGGGTGGGAACGCCGAGTGGGGATGTCGACGTGGTTAGCGTTGCCGCGATGCGCTCCAATGCGATTGAAGAAAAGCGCGAGGTGCCGCGAATCGGCGAGCACAGTCAGCAAATACGCAATGAATTTTCGCGAGGTTGAACCATTGAATACGATCGAGTGGAGCGACTTTGAAAAGGTGGAGCTGCGCGTGGGCACCATCGTCGAAGCGCTGGAGTTTCCCGAGGCGCGTAAACCGGCCTACAAGTTGACGATTGATTTTGGCGAGGAGATCGGCCTGCGTAAATCCAGCGCCCGGATTACCGACCTTTACACGCGCGAAGAACTGGTCGGGCGACAGATTATAGGCGTCGTCAATTTTCCACCCAGGCAGATCGGACCCGTGCGCTCCGAGTGCCTGGTAACCGGCTTTCATCGCGAAGACGGCGCGGTCGTGCTGGCGCGTCCCGACTCCGAGGCGCCCAACGGGGCCCGCCTCGCCTGACTGAAATCGGCTATAATTTGACCGAAATAGGCTATAATTCGACTCGCCAAGATTATTAAACCCGGGAGACTCATATGCGTATAATTTTTCGTTGTCTGCTGATCGGTTTTAGCGCCCTTGTTGTTACATTGCCGGGCCAGGCCGCGATGGTGGGTAGCGCGCAAATGCAGGCTAATCCGCTATCGATCGAGCTGGTAGATATCGCTGGCAAGCGTAGCTGGATCGAGGAACAGCTGGTGGTCGGCGGTGTTCCGCGAATCGATGCCGTGAGCCGCGTTGCGGCGATGACGGATGCACAGGTGGCAAGCCTGCATCAGCGTATCGAACAGGAACCCGCCGGAGGTAACGTTCTGCTGGTCATCATCCTGGTCGTGTTGTTCACCGAGTTGATGGGCTATACCGATTTTCTACCGTTCATTCGACCCGTCGACTAGGCCGATTGCCGTAGGCGGCGCCCTGCGCGAGTGGGGCTTGCTGTCACTTCTGGTGTTGCTGACGGCTTGCGCGACATCGCCCCAAACCCGCCAGCTTCTCGATAATCCGCCCGCGATTCCACAACGGGTAGAACTGACAGAAGTCCCATTCTTTCCGCAGCAGGAGTATCACTGCGGCCCGGCCGCTCTCGCGGGCATCATCAATTATCGCGGTACGGCCGTACAACCCGATGAAATCGCGAGACTCGTCTACATCCCCGAACTGAAAGGCAGCCTGCGGGTCGAAATCGTCGCCGCTTCGAGGCAGTTCGGTCTGCTGCCGGTGCGGCTGGACGGTATGCTCGAATCGCTGTTGCGCGAGCTTGCGGCCGGTAACCCGGTTTTCGTACTGCAAAATCTCGCCATTGACGCCTACCCGCTATGGCACTACGAGATTCTGATCGGTTATGACTTCGAACAACGTTATATGATTTTGCGCTCAGGTGTTAACCGGCGCATCACGAGGCCATTCGCGTTGTTCGAAAAAACCTGGCAACGCGCTGATCACTGGGCACTGGTACTGGTCGACAGCGATTCGATACCCGCAACGGCGAGCGCCGCCGCCTATCTCGATGCCGCCATCGGCCTGGAACAGGTCGGTCATCCACGCAGTGCCCACCAGGCTTACGCCACCTCGTTACGACGCTGGCCGGATAACCAGCTGGCGCACATCGGACTCGGTAACACGGCTTACGCGCTGGGCGAGTTTACCGATGCAGCGTCGGCTTATCGCAGGGCGCTGCAAATCGATCCCGACAAGGCCGAAGTCTGGAACAACCTCGCTTACGCGCTCGCCCGACTCGGCGAGCGTGAATCATCCCTGGCTGCCATTGCTCGCGCTCTCGAACTCGACCCCGATAACCAGAACTTCAGGGACAGCCGCGCTGAACTCGAAGACTGGAAGCAGGCTGACTAACCTGCGTATAACACCAGTATCGGCAATTTCATCAGGTGATCGCAGGATTCCTCAATAGGTTCTCGCAGAGGCGCGGAGAACGCTGAGGGCATTTTGCAGGGTGAGTGCCTGGGCATCTCAATTCAGTTTTCGACAGCCCTGCACCTCTCCGCGCTCCCCTGCGCCTCCGCGCCTCCGCGAGAACCTCCCCGGGGTGATCTCGGGGGGGCTTTAAACCAAGAAAACGCAGTAGGGCGCGAAAAAGATGTGCACCAAAAGTAGGCGCCATGAGGCGAGCGATTGATTTAGATAGCGTAATGAATCAATCGCTTGTGCAGACTTTCGTGATCCTACTGCGTTTTCTAGGTTAAAAGGTCGATGCAACGATTCAGGGCAGAAGATCAGTGCTGCCGGGAAATCAGGGCAGCATCATGCCGCGGATCATGAAAAACAGCATGGCGGCGAGCAGGGCGGATACCGGTACGGTAATAATCCACGCCGCCGCGATTTTCAGCAGGGCTGAACGCTTCACCAGTTCATGCTTATACTCTCCTCTTCCCAGTCGTTCTGCGATTTCGATGTCTGGCATTTGGGGCAGACACCATCTTTGGCAGCCAACGCTCCACCGCATTCGGGAGTGCCGATCGAGTCTCACCTTCCCACCCAAGCAGATCGGTCCGGTGCGCTCCGAGTGTCTGGTAACCGGCTTTCATCGCGAGGATGGCGCGGTCGTGCTGGCGCGGCCCGACTCCGCAGTGCCCAACGGGGCACGCCTCCATCGGCATCCCACAAGGTCACATGAATGTTGTCGGTCGGGTCCGAGCTCATGTCGGTCACGCCGTCAATCACAAAGAACTGGTCACCCAGCATGGTTGCGCCGGCCGCACCGAGAGTGGCGTCGCCGGGCAGCGCGATGGTGGTCGTACCGGTGCTGAAAGCAAAGTTGGTAAAGCCGCTCCAGGGACTGGCCAGCATATAAACATCGAGGTAATCGGTTACATCCAGAAATCCGGCAATGATTGTGGCACGGCCTTCATTCAGCCTTTGTTTCCAGTAGAGGTTGGTTAAACGGCCCTTTATGCCTACAGTTTGTAATCCGGTTCTTCGCGATCGAGGATGACGCGAATTTCGCTGAGGAAGGCTTCACCCAGGCCGATGCGGTGAACGTAATCCTGCCATTGCAAGGCAGTCTTTTCGGCCACTTCGTCGCTGACGACGCGCAGCGGCTTGCCGGTCATCAGCGCGGTGATGTAGGTTTCGCAGGCGCGTTCGAAGTAGTAGAGATCGTCGAAAGCCTTGCCAATGGTTTCGCCGACCGCCATGACGCCGTGGTTGCCCATCAACAGGATGTTGTTGTCGCCCAGGGTCGTGGTCAGGCGTTCGGCTTCATCGCCGAGGCCCATGCCGTCGAAACCGCTGTCGACCGATACGCGGTTGAAGAAACGCATTGTGTTCTGGTCGATCGGCGCGAGGCCCTCCTCCTCGATCGAGGCCAGCACCGTCGCGTACTTCGAATGTACGTGCAGCACGCAGCGCGCCTGCGGTGCGTTGCGATGCATCGCGCCGTGAATGGCCCATGCCGTCGGGTCCGGTCGCCCGGGTTCTCCCGTGGTCGGGTGGTCATGGGCGTCGAGCAAAAGCAATTCGCTCGCGCGCAGCGTCGAAAAGTGCCTGCCGAAGGGGTTGACCAGAAACTGACCGCCATCCTCCGAGACGGCGTAGCTGAAATGGTTCGCTACCGACTCGTGCATATTGAGGCGGGCGCTCATGCGCAACACCGCGGCGAGATTGATGCGATCATCGTAATGGGGGTCAGTCTCGGGTGAAACCGGGCGCGTATCGATGGGTGAAATAGACATGTTGCGCTCCAATCGTGAGGTCAGGTGTAAATTAGACCTCAGAGCGATGGGTTGGACAAGCTGTTCGTTCTGAATTTATAGTGTTTGCGATGAATTATTTCGCACACCTGGTATTGTCGCGGCCGACGGTCGAGTCGACCGTCGGTAACCTGCTCGGTGATTTCGCGCGCGGCGTGGATCCGGCAGCGTTACCTGCGCCGGTTCGAGCCGGTCTGTTGAATCATCGCGAAGTTGACCGCTTCACCGACTCGCATCCGCTGGTGCGGGAAATGAAACAATGTTTCAGTCGTAAACGACGCCGTTTTGCCGGCATCGCGCTCGATATCTACTTCGATCACCTGTTGATCGAGCACTGGCAGAAATTCGAGCAAGGCGCCCTCGATGAGGTGATTACCGGGTTCTATCAGCGCATGGAGGCGGGGCAGTCAATGATGCCGGGTGAAAACATGCGCCGCGTAACCCGGCGCATGATCGAGTACGACTGGTTTGGATCTTACCGTGATGTCGATGCAATCGCCGAATCGCTGGACCGGGTCGCAGGGCGTGTTCGCTTTGCCAACGACTTCGACAATGCGATCGAGGAGCTACAGCGCAACCACAACTCCATTTGCGACGGCTTCCTCGAGTTTTATCCGCAATTGCGGCGCCATGTGGCGGAGCAGGCGATCGAGCGCTAGCCCGGGGAGGTTCTCGCAGAGACGCCGAGACGCAGGGAACGCTGAGGGTATATTGCGGGGTGGGTGTCTGGGCATCTCTAGTTCAACTACGATAGCCTCTTTACCCCACTGCGCGCCCTGCGCTCTCGCGTCTCCGCGAGAACCTTTATCGAGTAGTTCTGCACCAGACGGACTGGTGCAGGTGCAATTGGCGGACTTAACAGTCGACAATCTTACCCGGGTTCATGATGTTCTGCGGATCGAGGGCCGCCTTGATCGTTTGCATGACTTCGATTGCGCCATCGCCGTGTTCGCGGCGCATGTGCTTGAGTTTGCCGAGACCGATGCCGTGCTCGCCGGTACAGGTGCCGCCCATCCCCTGTGCCCGTTGCACCATGCGTTTATCGAGTTCCAACGCCTTTGCGAACATCGCATCGTCGTCGGGATCGATAAAGATGGTGGTGTGGAAATTACCGTCGCCAACGTGACCGATAATGGGCGCAAACAGGCCGGAAGTCGCGATATCCGCCCGGGTTTCGGCGATGCAGTCGGCGAGTCGCGATATTGGTACACAGACATCGGTGACGTAACCGCGATACCCCGGGCGAAGCGCCAGGCCGGCGTAGTAGGCATCGTGGCGCGCTCGCCAGAGCCGTTGTCGATCTTCTTCGTGCTCGGCCCACTGAAACCCGCTGGCGCCGAACTCAAGTGAAATTTCATCGAACATCTGCACCTGCTCGACGACCCCGGCGCGGGTGCCGTGAAACTCGAGAAACAGGGTGTCGAGTTCCGCGTAATCGGTTTTGCTGTAGGCGTTGATGGCCTTTATGAAGGCGCTGTCGACGATTTCGATGCGCGCCACGGGAATGCCCATCTGGATGGTTTGAATGGTTGCTTCCGCGGCGGATCGCACGTCGGGGAAGTTGACGATGGCCGCCGAGATTGCCTCGGTCAGCCCGTAAAGCCGCAGGCTGATTTCGGTAATGACGCCAAGCGTTCCCTCGGAGCCGACAAACAGGTGCGTGAGGTCATAGCCGGCGGACGATTTACGCGCCCGCGTACCGGTACGGATGATCTCGCCGCTCGCGCTGACCACGGTCAGGGCGAGCACATTTTCACGCATGGTGCCGTAGCGCACCGCGTTGGTGCCGGAAGCGCGCGTCGCGGTCATACCACCGATGCTGGCGTCGGCGCCGGGATCGATCGGAAAAAATATCCCGCTGTCACGCAGATAGCGGTTCAGTTGACGCCGCGTGACACCCGCCTGCACGCGGCAATCGAGATCTTCCTGGTTGACCTCGAGCACCTGGTTCATCTGGCTCAGATCGATGCAGATACCGCCCTTGATTGCCTGTACCTGGCCTTCCAGCGAGGTGCCGCTGCCAAACGCGATTATCGGGGTCTGGCTTGCGGCGCAGAGCTTCACGATAGCGGCGACTTCTTCGGTGCTTTGCGCGAAACAGACCGCGTCGGGCGCCTGCGTCGGATGCCAGGATTCGCCGTGCCCATGCTGTTCGAGGACCGAGCGGTTGGTGCTGATTCGGTCCCCGAGCAGGGTGCGCAACTGCTCGATCAGGGGTTCCCTGTCGCAAGCTTCTATTGCCGATTCACTCACTTTCATTACTCCGCCGCTGATAGCAGGGTCTGAATTATGCAACAGACACGAATTTTTGCCACTGTGACGGGCATCGCCAGACCCTGTGATGCCGTGGAAATATCGATGACCGCATCTATACTTGGTTTCTTAACCCGGAGAATTCATAAATATACGCAAAAATCGCGCAGTATATTGATTTCACAAGGAAATATCCGAAGAAGTCTCGTATCGGTGATTACGAGCGACTGAGGATATATTTCTTGTGGAATCAATAGACAAGCGAGATT
>JAAEPH010000195.1 GCA_024232855.1 Gammaproteobacteria bacterium | reverse complement strand
TAGGCGGCGTTGAAGCTTCGCCTCCAACACCGGGCGCACCACCGAGCGAGCCACATCCAGCGCTTCGGTTTCCGCGTCCAACGATGATTCATCATCGTCAAGTTCCGAAGCCGCGTACGCCGTAAGCTCCGCGATGCCTTTGGCTAATGCTTCGGACATGGCGGTTCCCAGCACTGTCGCCAGCTGCAGATGCAATGCTGTCTTCAGATCCGATACGGACGGGGCTCCTTGCGCCGATATTCACGCTTTTTGTGCCGACGCCATCCACGCTTCACTTGAAATCTCGGTACTATTCGCTTCGCGGGGTATCTTTCTCCGGTCGCTGCTGGGTGGCTTTTTGCAAAGTTCCGGATACCCCGCATTTCCACGCAACCAGAGTTCTCCACCCGTAGTTACAGTCCAACGATCATTTTCCGTTCACGCTGTGTGAAGTCGCTGTGCTCTAAGCCCTCAGCCCCCACTTTTAGGATCTGTACCCTCGAGCATCACAAGGCCGCTGAGTTCTCGACCGGGCGCTTTAGCATTGCGGGCATTCCCCTAGCATTGGCCTCCTTCGTCAAGACCATGGCCATCCCCACTAGCTTGCTCATAGACGAGGAGGGCGTGATTAGCTGGATTGAGAAGGCCGATGACTACCGACTTTGCAGCAATGAAGAGCGCGTCATGGCGGCCGTTCGCGAGACATTTGACATATAGTCATCCTCATGAGTCTCACCGAAGAATTCCAAGCCTCTGTCGATCGTATGAACGCTTCTTCCGCGACCCCTGGGTCGCAAGACATGCTCAAACTCTACGGCCTCTTCAAGCAATCAAAGTTTGGTGATACCTCGGACAAGCGCCCGGGAATGACCAAGATTCGTGAACGCGCAAAGTTCGATGCTTGGGCGGGCAACTCAGGCACGTCCAAAGACGATGCCATGCGTAAGTACATGGACTTGGTCGATACCCTAGCCAAGTAGCTCCGCCATGAAGTTCGGCCCAGGGCTGAGCTTATCCCCTATTGTTGGACAGACATTGTCACAAAGTTCGTTGCTATTCGGCCGCCGTGGCTCGTATTTGTTCGTACTCGATTGGTGAGTTGTAGTCCAGTGTCGAGTGCATTCTATTCGCATTGTAATAGTTCTCGATGTAGTCGCCGACGACGCGCTGGGCCTGACGCAAGGTTTCAAATTGGCAATTTTGCCGAAGCTCAAACTCAAGGGTAGAGAAGAAACTCTCGACGACCGAATTGTCGTAACAATTGCCAGTGCGGCTCATGCTCGCGATGGCATTCGCGTCTTCGAGAACCTTCTTGTACTTGCCGCTCACGTATGTCGACCCCCGGTCGGTATGCACGATGAGGTCGGGAGC
>JAAEPH010000194.1 GCA_024232855.1 Gammaproteobacteria bacterium | reverse complement strand
TATATTTCTTGTGGAATCAATAGACAAGCGAGATTGTGCATATTTATGAATTTTCCGGGTTAGATAGCGTAATGAAAAAAAAGCGGGCGGCGTTCCGCTGGTCACCTTATTGGTGATAAGCACTTTTTTCATATAGCTAGTGATGCGGCATGCCGATGAATCAATCGCTCGCCTAAAGCGCCTACTTTTGGTGTGCAGACTTTCGTGATCCTACTGCGTTTTCTAGGTTTAAGTTTCCTCTGCATTTAACGGCGTATGCACTCTACTGGGCGAGGCCGATCCTGGCACGCGCCTCGTCCGGACCCAGCACGCGGGCGCCGAGGCGTTCGATGATTTCAACGGCGCGCTCCACCAGCATGCCGTTGCTGGCGAGCACGCCGCGATCGAGATAAATACTGTCCTCGAGTCCGACGCGCACGTTGCCGCCGAGCAATACCGCCTGCGCCACCATCGGCATCTGCATCCTCGAAATACCGAAACCGGCCCAGATCGCATCCGCCGGCAGCGCCTGTTGCATCGCCGCCATGGTCGCGGTGTCGGCGCCGGCGCCCCAGGGAATACCGAGACAGATCTGGAACATGGGCGGCGCGCTGACGAGGCCGTCTTCGATCAGGTTACGCGCCAGCCGGATCTGCCCCAGGTCGAAGACTTCAAGTTCCGGTTTAACGCCGAGATCCATCACCATCTGCGCCATTGTGCGTAAATAAGGGGCGGTGTTGATGTAGGCGTAGTTGCCGGCAAAGTTCATGGTGCCGCAATCGAGGCTGCAGATATCGGGTTTACATTCGACCACGTGCGCGAGTCGCGCCTCGGGCCCGATCATGTCGGTGCCCGGGCCGGGTAATGACGGGTCGCCATCGCTCGGCACCCAGTCGCCGCCCATGCCCGCGGTGAGGTTGATTATCATATCGACGCCACTGTCGCGAATCATATCCACGGCTTCACGAAACAGCGCGGGATCGCGCGACCCGGCGCCGGTCTCGGGATCGCGTACGTGCACGTGTACCACCGCGGCCCCGGCCTTTGCCGCTTCGATCGCGGCGTCGGCAACCTGTCGGGGTGTAATCGGCACCAGGTGGCTGCGGCTGGTGGTATCGCCGGCGCCGGTGACGGCGCAGGTGATGATGACATCGTTATTCATGTTGATTGCCCTCGATAATCTGCTGAGTTATTGGGTTTTGATTTTACGTTTCATTTTCGCGATCTCGACCAGCCCGTCATTCATTTTTTGACTCAAGCTGGCGAAATCCTGGCCGCCGGTCATTTCCACGCAGCCGTCGACCATGGCATTGCGAAGCTCGCTGGTGAGCTCCGGCGCCACCAGTCGCGTCCAGGGTAACTTGAGCGCGGGGCCGAACTGGTCGAGGCAATAGGCCATGCCGCCTTCACCGCCGCCGACATGAAAAATTTCGCAGGGTCCCATCAGGGCCCAGCGCGGCCCGGGGCCATTGACGACGGCCTGGTCGATCTGCTCGACCGTGGCTTCGCCGTTGGCGACCATGTGCAGCGCCTCGCGCCAGATGGCTTCCTGCAGCCGGGTTGCGATGAAGCCCGGTATTTCCTTTTTCATGACCAGCGGTGTCTTACCGGCGCAGCGATAAAACTGCTCGCTCCATTTCACCGTCTGTGCGGCGGTTTTTTCACCACCGATCATTTCCACCAGTGGCAACAAATAGGGCGGATTGAACGGATGCGCGACCACGGTACGCTCCGGGGTTGAGCATTCGGCCTGTATGTCGGTCATCGATAGCCCCGAGGTGCTCGATGCGATAACGACGTTGGCGTCGACGATGTCTCCGAGGGTTCGATATAAACCCTGTTTCAGGGGCAGCACCTCGGGTACGCTCTCCTGGATGAATTCCGCCTGCGCGGTTGCCTCCGCCAGGTCGGTGGTCCAGCTGAACTTATCCATGGAAGCGCCTTGCGCGAGGCCGATGGCTTCGAGACTGACCCACGCGGTTTCGAGCAGGCGCATCAATGCGTCGTACTCGGCGGCATCGTGCAGGTAGCTGGTAACCTGGTATCCCTGCGCGAGGAAGTGGGCCGCCCAGCCGCCGCCGATCGGACCCGCGCCGATACAGGATACGCGTTGTACCGTTTCGGGCGCCTGGTTCAACATGTAGTACTCCTTCTATGATATCTCATTGAAGGAGTACTAGCGGCCTTCGAATTTGGCGTCGCGTTTTTCGACGAAGGCCTTGACGCCCTCACCGGCATCGTCCGAAGACAGCATTGCCTTGTAGGTCGGCAGGTCATCGTAACGCATTTTATGGAACGCCTTTTCGGTCGGCTCGCACTCGATGGCGCGCAGTACTTCCTTGATCGACTGCAGTGCCAGCGGCGCTACCTGCGACAACTGTGCCGCCCATTCCCGCGCGGCCGTCATCAGCTGGTCCGCCGGCACGACCCGGTTTACGAGTCCGTAGTGCTTCGCCTCGGCGGCGGGCATGCGCCTTCCCAGGTAAAGCATTTCGAGCGCGATATTATAGGGCAGGCGTTTCGGCAGCCGCTGCACGGCGCCGGCATCGGGTATCAGGCCGAGCGGCAGTTCGGGCAGCGCAAACTCGACGTGTTCGGCGGCAATGACGAGATCGCAGGCAAGCGCCACTTCAAAGCCGGCGCCGATGGTGAGCCCGTTCAGCGCGGCGATGACCGGTTTGTTCAGATTCCACATTTCGGTAATTCCGGCAAACCCGCCGAGCTCGGGATCTTCGGCCTCCCACCAGTTTTCCAGCGGCGTATCTCCGCTGTCGAGCGCCTTCAGATCCCAGCCGGCACAGAAGATCTTTTCGCCGGCCCCGGTAACGATGGCGACCTTCAGTTCGGGGTTGTCGCGAAAGTAGACGAAGGCCTCGCCCAGCTTACGGCTGGTGGGCAGGTCGATGGCATTGGCTTTGGGGCGATCGAGGGTGATCAGCATCACCGAGTCGTCGCATGTTACCCTGACTTCGTCGTCACCTGGAATCATTGTTGGCTCCCGTCATAGTTATATTTTCGAACTCGCGCAGTTTAGTAGACTCGAGACATAATTGGTATATGATTGGATGCGTTTTTAAGCCCGATGGATCTCGATAAATGAATTACAATCTGACGGCCGAACAGGACATGATTGTCCGTTCATTGCGCGCCTTTCGTGAACAGGAACTCGAACCCTACGAAGCCGAGGTCGATCGCAGTGGCGAAGTTCCGGATGAACTCGGCCGGCAAATCAAGCGCAAGGCGCTGGAAATGGGTTTTTACGCGCCCAACCTGCCCGAGGAAATCGGTGGCGGCGGCCTCGATTACAAGACCCTGGCATTGTTCGAGCGCGAACTGGGCAAGACCAGTTACGGCCTGCACGGTTACATCCATCGTCCTTCCGAAATACTGCTGGCCTGTAGCGGTGATCAGATCGAACAATACCTGAGGCCCTGTGTAAGCGGGGAAAAGAAGGAGGTTTTCGCGCTTACCGAACCCGGCGCGGGCTCGGATATTCTGGCGATGGCGACCAACGCCAAACGCGATGGCGACGATTTCATCATCAATGGCTCCAAGCACTTTATCAGCAGCCCGGTAATCCCGGATTTCGCGATCCTGTTCGCCTGGACCGGGGTGCAGCAGACTAAACGTGGCGAACGCAAGCTGGTGACCGCGTTTCTGATCGACCGGGATACACCCGGTTTCACCATAGAGCGTGGCCCGCGCTGTGCGGCGCAACGCGCCTACCACACCTGGCAACTGTCGTTTCACCAGTGCCGGGTGCACCAGGACCAGATCCTGGGCGACGAGGGTCAGGGTTTCGAATTGGCCGACAAGTGGCTGAAAATGGGGCGTGTCTGGGTTGCCGCCGCCGCCTGCGGCAAGATGGAGCGTCTGCTCGAACTCGCCACCCGCTACGCTACTGAACGCAAGCAGTTTGGTCAGGCGATAGGAAAATTCCAGGGTACGTCATTCAAACTGGCCGACATCGCGACCGATTTGCAGGCAGCCGATTTGCTGGTCATGCACGCCGCCGACAAGGCGGACCAGGGCATCATGGAGCCCGACGATGCCGCCAAGGCAAAATTGTTCGCCTCCGAGGCCGTTGGCCGGGCTGCCGACAGCACCATCCAGATTTATGGCGGCATGGGCCTGATGGAAGAGCTACCGATCGAACGACTGTGGCGCGATGCCCGGCTCGATCGCATCTGGGATGGCACCTCCGAGATTCAGCGCCATATCATTTCGCGATCGCTTTTGCGCCAGTATGAATCCTGATGTCGGCACTGCGGCACAATTTGAGACGCCTGTTGTCCCCACGGCACATCGCCTTTATCGGCGGTAGCGATGCCGATTTCAGTGCGCGCCAATGTGCCGCCCTGTTCGATGGCCAGGTCTGGGGCGTCAACCCGGGGCGTAACAGCCTGGGCGGTCTGCCCTGTTACAACAGCATTGAAGACTTGCCCGAGGCGCCGGACGCCGTATTCCTGGCGACGCCCCGCGCCGCTGCCACCGATACGGTGAGATGCCTCAGTCGCATGGGTGCCGGGGGAGTTGCCTGTTTTACCGCGGGCTTCGGCGAACTGGGTGTCAGTGGACAGCAGGCAGAGGCCGAGCTGGTCGCGGCGGCCGGCGAGATGGCGCTGGTCGGACCCAACTGTTACGGCGTCATCAACTTTACCAATGGCGCGCTGCTGTGGCCGTTCGGGGCCGGTGATAGCCGTTGTGACAAGGGCGTCGCGCTGATCATGCAAAGCGGCATGTTACCGGCGAACCTGATCATGAACGATCGCTCGGTGCCGATCTCATACGTGGTTTCCGCCGGCAACCAGGCCGTGCTCGCGATCGAGGACTACATGGATCTGCTGGTGGATGAAGCCTCGGTAACCGCTATCGGACTCTACATCGAAGGCATTCGCGATATTCACAAGTTTGCCGAGGTGGCGATTCGGGCGATCACCGCCAATAAGCCCGTGGTGGTGCTGAAGGCCGGCAAATCGGTGCTGGGGTCGAGTATTTCGATCACTCATACCGGTTCGCTGGCCGGCGCCGACGAGGCGTTTCAGGCGCTGTTCGAGCAGCTCGGAATGATACGGGTCAATTCGCCGGTTGAAATGCTCGAAACGCTCAAGTTTCTGTCGGTTTCCGGGGCGCCGAAAGGTAACCGTCTCGCCGTCTTTACCTGTTCCGGGGGCGATGCCGCCATGGTCGCCGATTACTGTGAGCGGGTTGGGCTGGAACTGTCGCCGCCGTCCGCCGATTGTGCCGGCAATCTGGCGCAACGCTTACCCGATATTGCGACGCCGACGAACCCGCTTGACTACACCACGCCGCTGTGGGGTAACTCGGAGGCGATGCCCGGGGTCTTTCAGGCTCTGATGCAGGACGACTATGATGCCGCGGTCGTGATTCAGGATTTTCCGCCGCCGCGAATTCATGCCGACAACAGTCTTTATCGTAGTGACGCAAGCTCCTTCATCCAGGCCTGTAACGCGGTCGGCATACCGGGGGCGGTATGCAGTGATTTACCCGAGAACATCGATCGTGAAACGCGTGATCTGGTTATCGCGGGCGGGGTTACCCCGCTACAGGGGCTGGATTCCGGTCTGGATGCGATCGCCAACGCCTGCCGTTATGGAATGGCGCGCGAACGCATGGTGGGCGCGGACGGTGTGCCCGAGTTCAGGTTGATAGCCGCTCCGGACAGGCAGGCTGCTTCGCGCATCGTCGACGAATGGCAGGGCAAGACCCGACTGCAGGCATGCGGCATCGATATCCCGGCAGGACAGGTCGTCGACATCGAGGCCGTTCGCGAAATTTCCGGCCAGCTCAGTTTTCCGGTGGTGCTCAAGGCGCTGTCCGCCGAGCTACCGCATAAATCGGAAGTGGGTGCCGTCAGGGTAAACCTGCAAAATGCGGATCAACTATGCCACGCCGTCGAGGCGATGCGGCACAGCATTTCCGAGGCGGCGCCCGCGGTCGATTTCAACCAGGTGCTGGTTGAAAGCATGGTCGAAGACGTGATCGCCGAGTTGATGATCGGTATCAATACCGACGCACAGTTCGGCCAGTTGCTGGTCATTGCCAGCGGCGGTGTGCTGGTCGAGCTGACGCGTGACGCTACCACGTTGTTGTTGCCGGCCAGCGATGCGCAGATATACAGCGCTTTGCGGCAACTCAGGTGCTTCCGCCTGCTGCAGGGTTTTCGCGGCAAGCCGGCGGCCGATATCGATCGGATTATCAGCAGCATCCGCGCGCTCATCGGCTTTGCCGAATCGCAGCAGGCCAGCCTGGTGGAGATCGATATCAATCCGCTGATGATAACGCCGCAGGCCTGTATCGCCGCCGACGTCATGATCAGGGAAATCACGACCTAGCCCGCGGGCGCTTCCCTGGGGAAGTTCTCGCAGAGGCGCAAAGACGCGGGGAAACGCATAGGGCATTTTGCAGGGTGGCTGCCGGGGCATCTCTAATTCAAATGTCGACAACCTTTCTACCCCTCCGCGCGCCCTGCGCTCTCGGCGTCTCTGCGAGAATCCTTTTCGAGTAATCCTGCGTCGTGGCCCCGCTGGTGAGATATGCAGGCTAGTTGTTCGACCACTAAGGGCGCCTGCTTTTGGTACGTCATGCGGCGTTATGAACCTGCGGATTCAGGTTATAGTGTGCGAACTCGCAGTATCCAATCCTTGAGGCATGTCGAATTTGCAACTTAATATAAGGTTGTACCCCTGGTTTCGCGCCGCGGCCGACGGCCATGCCTGGATTACGGTCTTCTTTCTCTACATGAGCCGCAGTTTACCGCTCGAGCAGGTGATCGAGATTTCCGCGGTTTACTACCTGTCGGTGTTCCTGCTGGAAGTCCCCTCCGGTTACTTTTCGGATCGTATCGGCCGTCGTCTCACCCTGCTGATCGCGGCGGTGGCGTTGATAGCTTCGTACTGCTGCTTCATCGTCGGCGCCGGCTTCTGGTGGTTCGCCGCGGGCCAGTTTCTGCTCGCCACCGGAATGGCGATGCAGTCCGGCACCGATACCGCATTTCATTACGATTCGTTGAAGGCGCTGGGGCGCGAGAGCGAATATGCCGAGCGCGAGGCCAGGGCCGAACAATGGGGCCTGTTGATGCTGGCGGTTGCGACCCTGGCTGGCGGCGTGCTGGGTATGATCGATCTGCGCCTCGCCTACGTATTCTCGTTGTGCAGTGCGAGTGTCATGGCCTTTTTCGTGTGGCGCTTCAGCGAACCGGTACACGCCGACGAAAGCAGCACGATCCCGCAAAGCTTTCGGCGCGTGGTCTGGGATTGCTGCCTGCGCCTGCGCGACCCGGTGCTCGGGTGGATTTTCCTGGTGGTGATCGTGCTGTACGCCATGGCGCACATTGTTTACGAGTTTTACCAGCCCTATATCACGCTGCTGCAATTACCCTTGCTGCAAACCGCCGCGCAAGCGCCGCTGATATCCGGTGTCGTGATCTCGGTATCCATGTTCGGCGGTGCCATCGGCGCCCGCGCCAGCATCGCCTGGCAAGCGAAACTCGGCCTGCTTGGCGTGCTCACGGCGGCCATGCTGATCCAGCTGGGTATAGTCGCGGCGATGGCGGTCGCGGTGAGCCCGCTGGTGCTGGGGCTGGTCTGCCTGCGCAACTTCCCGATGGCGCTGGTGCACGCACCGGTGCGCGCCACCATCGCCCCGCGCATCGAGCGCCGCCAACGCGCCACCTATCTGTCGCTGCAGGGTCTCGCCGAGCGTCTGTTCTTCGCCCTGCTATTGCTGCTGCTGGCATCTGGTCTGGAGCGGGGAGCGCCGATCGCTGAATCCACGCTGAAATCGCTGCTTAATTCGACCCTGTGGATTGGCGTGGCGAGTGCTCTAGCGCTGTTTATATTTGCCGGCAGGATCAGGCGCGCACTGGCCGGCAGCGGGCTTCAATCGCCGGGCGGAAGCTAGCAACGCCGTCCTTCGTGTTGAGGATGTCGACTTCGATCAGACGCCCTGCGTGCGCAAAAAAGGAAACCCAGGAATATTGTTAACTATCTGATTTATATATAAATTATGGTATAATTAGAAAATCATAACCGACATGGAAGTTGACCATGAGCAAGCCCGCCATCAATGTTTTCCCGACCACTCAACAAGCCGATTCGCTGACCCGTGCCGATGCACTCGAAAGGGAAATCACCGATCTGTGCGCACAAATCAACGCCACCGGTTACCGCCTGCTGCAACTCATCGCCGAACTGGATGACGCGGCCCCGTGGGGCGCCTGGGGACTCGCCTCATGCGCGCACTGGTTAAACTGGCGCTGCGGCATCGGCATGAACGCGGCGCGTGAAAAAGTCCGCGTCGCGCACGCGCTAAATTATTTTGGCAGAGGTTTATGACTCTAGTATTCACGTACAAACGCAAAATTTGGTGGATTTTTCAAACCATTTTTTATCCATTTGTTTTTCTACAGCTTCGTTAGGCGGCTTGAGTTGACATACTAAATTCAGTATATATACTATTTATGGTATGTGGACGATATATGAACACCGGAATGTTCCGAAGCAAATACGATCCCTTCCTTTAGGCATTCTGAAACGCTATGAGAAATGGAAAGATATCGTATCGATTTCAGGACCTCAGGGCCTTAGAGTAATTACGGGTTTTCATGATGAATCACTAAGCGGTGAATGGAAGGGTCATCGGTCATCGAGACTTGGCAAGCAGTTTCGGGTGATTTATGAAATTGTAAAGAATCAGATACTTATTCAGGTAGTGACAATTACTGCCCACGATTACAGAAAGAAATGATATGAAAGACTATAAAATTGCAAAAAGACAAATTGATGTTAGCGTCGGTGAGTCAGTGCGCATAGTTAGGGAGCTCCAGGAAATGAGCCAGAACGATCTCGCCAAACTAACTGGCATTCCGCAATCTACTATTTCCGCCATTGAAAATGACCGAATCAATCTCGGTGTAGAACGAGCAAAACAACTGGCAATAGCGCTTAAGTGTCACCCATCTGTACTAGTGTTCCCTGGATGGGACATTCACAATGCCGCATAACGCATGCAGTCGGACCCAGCAGAGCTGGGCCGCTGATGCGAGGCGTTATCGGCGTGGTCAGCGTCATACTGCTGTTCCTGTTCAGCGGCAGGATTCGCCGGGCGCTTGCCTAGCCCGCGTATCTCACCACCCTTCTCGGCAATTGCTCCTGCATTGCTCTACCTCCGGGACGCCGGACCGCTGCATCCATGCAGGGCACGCCCTATCGCCTCCTCGCTACGAACGGTGGTGAGATATGCGGGCTAGCAATATCCCTGGGCGAGATGCTTTCACCGATCGGATTGCCAGAGCTGGACGTCGAGGGTCCAGGGGTTGCAGGCGGCGAGCGACTGCTGATGGCGCATGCGGTACCATCCACCAACTACAGTCGTAAAAGCGGGAATCGAATGGCGACCACGGATCCAGTCAACCTTGTACTGGTATACAGACCGCATGCCGTTGGTGTGGAAGACTTCAACCAGATCGGCCGGCGTGTGCGGGAAATTGCAGACAATGTAAACGTCTATATTCAAAAAGATGAATTACCGGGCGACGCATTGCTTGAAGAACTGGCCCGGCACCGGACTCTGGTGTTTTCGCCTTTACAGTTGAGCTCCTTTTACGTGCAGCGTGGTTGCATTTACAGCGGGCGCCCAATGCAGAAAAGCGAGCAATTGTTGCGCCTTGAACTTGCCGATGTTCCCGTTCCCCCGTGGACTTCGATGAATCGAGGAAAACGCCTTGATCCTGAATACTGGGGCGAACATGTAGTCATCAAACCCGAAATTGGTTCTGCCGGACGTGGCGTGGGCGTGTGCAAAACAAGCTGGCTTAATGAAAAGTCGTACTCGTTCCAACCCTTTGCCCGGAAAGGAAATAATTTTATCGTGCAGAAGATAGTCCGAAATACGAAAATCAGTAAATTGCGCGTACATGTACTGTTTGATGAAGTGCTCTGTTCCTATCGATTCCGTTACCCCGAAACTATAAATCTGGATACGGAAGAGGATCTAGAACTATTTCAAAGGTACTTTATTCCAGCTAACAACATACCTGAATTCTATTGCTCGGAAGAAATAACCGAGCATGCACGGCGATGTTACCGGGCCTTCGATGGTGTCGCATTGCTGGGGCTCGATGTGGTGCTGGATGAAGCAGGCAAGCATTATTTCATCGAGGCTAACCCGGGCGGCAACACCTGGCATTATTCAAGCGAGTACATGGGTGATAGATTAACCAGCCAGGGTATTTTTCTCGAGCAGCAGTTCGGTGCGTTTGAGCGGGCGGGGGATGTGCTTGCCAGTCGAGCGCTGCAGGAAGCAATATAATCCGTATTCGCGTTAATCCTGATCGGGTAGCTTGTAGGTTTCGAGATCGATGCTGATGAGATGCATGCCTTCCATGATCAGCTTACCCGGGTAGCGCCGATCGCCGGTGGAGGCGAATTCAAACTGGTAGGTGCGTCTGAATACCGGGCCGTTGCCGCGTCGTACCGGCCACAGGCCGATGATGACCATGCTGTGATCGAGTAATTGCAGGTCCAGTTGCCGGCAGTGAGCGATTGCCAGCTGCCGTGCTCTGCCCTTGAACTGGCCGCTGCGTAAAAGGTACAGGGCGCAGACCCCGGCTAGCGTTAGCCAGATCAGGTCAGCAAGGTCGTACATCGGCTGATGTCACCTGTTGAGGGGCGGGGGCCTGGCCGGGTGACGGAAGGTTTCATCGCTTTGGCGGATTGAATTCAGTTCGCACCCATGGATTTTATCAGCGACTTCATGCGTTTCGCGGCGACCTCGCTGCCGTCATCGCGTTGCCACTCGATGTACTGCGAACAGAATGCCGCCACCTCGGCTTTTCCTTGCAGCGCGCTGAGATCATCGATGGTGCGCACGCCAAATCCGACCGCGAGCGGCAAATCGCTGTGTTTGCGAATCTCGGCGATATAGCGCTGAAATTTTTCACCCCACTGGGTTTCGTGACCGGTGACGCCCATTCGCGAGACCACGTAGATCATACCGCGCGATGCCCGCGCAATCCTGGCGACGCGCTGCAGCGCGGTGTTCGGGGTAACCATCAGAATGGGCGCCAGGCCCAGTTCGTCGAGTTTCGGCAGCCAGGGTTCGATTTCCTCGACCGGCCAGTCGGGGACGATCATCCCCTGGATGCCGGCCGCGGCGGCGGCTTCGAACAGTTTCTCCAGGCCGTAGCGATAGAGTGGGTTCAGATAGCTCATTAGAACAAAAGTCACCTCGGGGTGATTTTTGCATACCCGTTGCGCGAGATCGAGGGTCGCCCGCACCGAACCCCCATGCTTGAGGGCCTCGTAGCAGGCGTTGACCAGCGTGTGGCCGTCGGCGACCGGATCGCTGAAAGGCACCTGCAATTCGATCAGCCTGACGCCGGCGTCGGCCAGACCCGCGATCGCTTTCTCATTTTCCTCGAGACCGGGGAAGCCGATCACCGCGTGAGACATGATTTGCAGGTTTTCATTCTGTGACGGAAACATGATCAGTGTGCTCCTTTTTGTTTCAGTATTTCAGACGAGCGCTGCGCTTCACGTTGCAGAAACCCGGTCCATTCGGGCTGTGGAAAGGCCCGCGCTACGGTAAAGATGTCCTTGTCGCCACGGCCGCTCAGGTTGATGACCAGATTTTGTTCCGGCTTCATCTGCCGCGCGCGTTTGAAACCACCGGCAAGACCGTGTGATGACTCGAGCGCCGGTATGATGCCCTCGGTTTTCATCAGCAGGCTGAAAGCCTCGGTAACTTCGTCATCGGTGGCCGAATCCGGAATCACGCGCCCCTGTTGAGAGAGGTAGGCGAGAATGGGCGAAACCCCGACGTAGTCGAGTCCCGCGGCAATGCTGTGGGTATCGCCAAGCTGGCCATCGTCGTTTTGCAGGAACAGCGTCTTGTAACCCTGCGCGATTCCGGTTTCACCGGTATCCTGGGACAGGCGAATCGAATGCTGGCCGTCTTCCAGGCTGATGCCTCCGGCCTCTACCCCGACCAGGGTGACTTCGGGATTTTCGAGAAAAGCACCAAAGGCGCCCATCGCATTCGACCCCCCGCCGACACAGGCGACAATTTCATCGGGCAGGCGTCCCATCTGCTGCATTGATTGTTGCTTGATTTCATCGCTGATGACGCTCTGGAAGTAGGAGACCAGTTCCGGAAAGGGCGCCGGCCCGCAGGCGGTGCCGAGCACGTAGTGCGTGGTCTCGACCGACGCGGCCCAGTCACGTAGAGCTTCATCCAGCGCTTCCTTCAGGGTTTGCGCGCCGGTGGTGACGCCGACCACGCTCGAGCCCAGCTGGCGCATCCAGAAGACGTTCGAATACTGCCGTTCGATATCTTCCGCTCCCATGTAGATGGTCGCATCGAGGCCGAGCCGAGCCGCCATGATCGCGGTTGCGAGGCCATGCTGCCCGGCGCCGGTTTCGGCGATGACACGCTGCTTGCCCATGCGCTGTACCAGCAGGCCCTGGCCGAGCACGTTGTTGACCTTGTGCGCGCCGGAGTGGTTCAGGTCTTCGCGCTTGAGCCAGATCTGCGCTCCGCCGAGTTTTTTCGACAGGCGCCGCAAGGGTGTCAGTGGGGTTGGTCGGCCGCTGAACTCTTGTGTCAGCGTCAGGTATTCCTGCCAGAATTCGGGATCATCGCGTAACCCGAAGAATAGATCCTCGAGCTCGGTGAGGGCGGGTAGCAGAATTTCGGGGACAAAACGTCCGCCGAACTCGCCAAAATATCCATTGTCACTGCGAATCATTGTAGGCTCCGGTGGTGCTTATCGAACTAAAAGAATGACATATACTAAACGGTTTAGTATAGTTTGCATAATTCATCACGATAATCAACCCCGAGATGGCCCAGAAATCGAAAAAGGACCACATCATCAGCGCCGCGTTACCGCTGTTCCTCGAAAACGGATTCAAGGGCACGTCGATCGACATGGTGGTCAGGGTGAGTAACGTATCCAAGGCAACGGTGTACAATCATTTCCCCGACAAGTCCGCGTTGATACTGGCTGTGCTGTCGCAGTGGGTCGACGCCAACAAGCCGTTGATTGCCCCGCTCGGGGATAGCGCTGAACTCGACGAGTTCGTGCGCCGGCACTGGCTTACCGACGAAGCGGTGCGTTTTTACGCGCTGGTAATCGGTGAAGGCTGGCGTTTCCCGCAGGCGAAGCGGCTTTTCTGGGATCAGTTCGATCACCTCTGGCGCAAGGCCTTGAGCTATGTCTCTAGCAACATCGATAGCCTCGATCTGGCCCCGATAGACCTGTGGCTGGATCATCAATTGATGGCCCGCCTGAAACTAATCTAGCGAAACACCCTGGGAACCATAATGCTGGTTGACTGCAGTGAGAAAGTATAGCCTGTCTCGAAGCGCGGGCCAGAAACTCCTAGCGATTTTCGACGTCCTCGACACTATCCGCCGCGGTTGCCGGAAATTGTTGCGTGATGCGAATCAGATCGTCGCCGTAGAGTTCCAGCTTGCGCGCGCCGATCCCCGGAATCTCGCCCAGTTGCTCGGTGGTTTGTGGCCGCAGTTCGCAGATCGCGTGTAAGGTCTTGTCATGCAGAATGACGAAAGGCGGTACCGACTGCTGTCGCGCGAGTTCACTGCGATGCAGGCGCAGCGCCTCGAACAGCGGTGTATCCCCGGCCTGCAGCGTGACCCTGGCCCTGGCCGCCGCGGTCTTGCGGACCTTGCGCTGTTTCACGAACTGGCGCAGGCGTAACTGCTGCGAACCATTTAACAGCGGCTTGCAACTGGGGTTCATTTTCAGAGCGCCGTAGTTGTCGATATCGGCGAACAGGTAGCCGAGCGCGATCAGTTGGCGAAACAGGCTGCGCCATTCGTTAGTGTCGAGATCGCCGATACCAAAGGTGCTGAGTTGATCGTGCCGGTTTTGCACGATGCGATCCCGGCTGTTGCCCATCAGCACATCGATGACGTAATTGACGCCGAAGCGCTGGCCGGTGCGATAAACGCAGGATAGCGCCATGCGAGCGGCCTCGGTCGCATCCCAGGTCTGCGGCGGTTCGGCGCAGTTGTCGCAGTTTCCACAGGGTTGCGCCAGGTTTTCGTCGAAGTATTCCAGCAGGGTCTGGCGGCGGCACCCGCTTTGCTCGCAAAATCCCAGCATGGCTTCCATCTTGTGATGTAACACCCGTTTGAATTGCTCGTCGGCATCGCTTTGCGCCATCATCTGGCGTAGTTTGATTATGTCCTGCAAACCGTAGGCCATCCACGCGTTGGCGGGCTCGCCATCGCGCCCGGCGCGCCCTGTTTCCTGGTAATAGGATTCGATGTTTTTGGGTAGATTGAGGTGCGCGACAAAGCGCACATCGGGCTTGTCGATACCCATGCCGAAGGCGATGGTGGCGACGATGATGACAGCCTCCTGTTGCAGGAAGATACGCTGGTGTTCGGCACGCGTGTTCTTGTCCAGCCCCGCGTGATAGGGCAGGGCGTGGCGACCTCTTTCGCTTAGCCAGTTGGCGGTTTCCTCGACTTTCTTGCGCGACAGGCAATAGACGATACCGCTGTCCCCGGCGTGGTTTTGCTGGATAAATTCCCACATTCGTTGCCGGCCATTGTCGCCCTGGGTGATGCGATAAAAGATGTTGGGGCGATCGAAACTGTGCACGAAACGCTGCGCGCCCTGCAAATGCAGCTGCGATTCGATTTCCCCGAGGGTGCGCCTGTCGGCGGTCGCCGTCAGCGCAATGCGCGGTACCTGCGGGAAATGCTCGTGCAGGCGTGTCAGGTTCTGGTAGTCGGGTCTGAAGTCGTGACCCCACTGCGATACGCAGTGCGCTTCGTCGATGGCAAACAGGGCTATGCGGCACTCGCCCAGCAATTGAAGAAAATCGTCGGTGAGCGCGCGTTCGGGCGCCACGTAGAGCAGATCGATATCGCCTTTCACAATTCGCCGCCGGGTCTCGAACTGTTGCTGTGGCGACTGCGTCGAATTGAGGAATGCGGCGTTGATACCATTCTGGGCGAGCGCGTCGACCTGATCCTGCATCAGCGCGATCAACGGCGATATGACGACACCGACACCGTCGCGTAACAGCGCGGGAATCTGGTAACAGAGCGATTTTCCGCCTCCGGTCGGCATCAGCACCAATGCATCCCGGCCCTCGACCAGGCTTTCGATGATCGCTTGCTGCTGAAAACGAAACTGCGGGTAGCCGAAGCGGCTACGTAAAATATCTAATGGTTGAGACATGGTGATATAGTCGTCCTTTTAGTGATTGTTTATGAACTGTCCTTGTCAATCCGGCCAAACCTTTGACCGATGCTGCGGGCAATTTATATCACATCGCGAGCTGCCTGAAAATGCAATGCTGCTAATGCGTTCGCGTTACACCGCCCACGCGCTCGTCGAGCGCGCTTACCTGCTTGAAACCTGGCACCCGAATTTTCGCCCGCGGCAACTCGATCTCGATGCCCGGGTTCGCTGGATAGGCCTCGACATTATTGATAGCGAACAGCGCGAGCAGAGCGCGATAGTCGAATTCGAGGCCAGCCTGCTGCTCGACGGCGAAGTCTCGGCCATGCACGAGCGCAGCGATTTTGGTTTTCGACAGGGGCGCTGGTTTTATACCAGCGGTGAACAGTTGGCGGCGAGCTTCGTGCCGTGGAAACCGGGCCGCAACCGGGATTGTCCCTGTGGCAGCGGCCGCAAGTTCAAGCGTTGCTGCGCCAATGATTAAAGCTGTTTCACATCAGGCGGTCGCGCACACCGTGCAGCACGATGTCGGTATAGCCGACGATGCCGATCACCAGCGGATGTTGCTATGAAACCTGTCGGACACTACCGAAAAATTTAATATAAGTCAGAACTTGCCTGTGCCACCCAGTCGGTATAAGTTAACAGATAGCATGTGCCGGGAGTTGTTCGCGAAAGCTAACATAGTTCGAATTTATTCCTATGAATCGCACTGATCGGCCTTGAAACCTCGTTTTCACTATCTTTACTGCAAAGGGTGTTCGGAATAGTTGTCTGAGAGGAGGCGCGGAATGCAAACACAAACAGGGGGTTCCTTCGAGGAAAAAGTTCCTCTCTACGCAGCTTGCCGTAAGCTCTCTATCGGCGACCCTTTCAGATGGTTGAAGATGGGGTGGCAGGATTTCAGGCGCACAGTCTGGCACAGCCTGGCATACGGTCTGGTATTCGTAATTTTCGGTTGGCTGCTTCTTTATTTTGCATGGGCCCAAGAAAATGATGCCCTGATCGTCAGCCTCCTGTTCGGTTTCCTGATCATGGGGCCCGTGCTCTGCTTCGGTCTTTACGACAACAGCCATCAACTCGAAAAGAACCGCAAACCAAGCTTTCGTCACCAGCGCAAGAAGGCTTTCCATGATATGAAGCACGAGCGCTTGTTTGCGATAATGATGAGCATGGTGATCGTGTTCCTGATCATCGTGCTATCGATAATGGTCGGGATGGAGCCGGCGATCGGGCAGAATACAGGCTCTTTTGCGGTGGCGTCTTTGTTGATCGCCGTGATTCTGGCAGGCCTGGCCTTTTGTGCCTGTGCGTTCGCGCTACCGATGATTCTGCACCAGGATGCCGATGGAGCGACAGCGACATTAAGCAGCATCAACGCGGTGTTGCGAAATAAGCGGGTATTAGCGCTCTGGGCGTTGCTGATCCTGGTACTTACGGCTGTAGGATTCGCGACCGCACTGATCGGCCTCGCGTTCACAACCCCGTTGCTCGGTTATGCCACCTGGCACGCCTACCGTGAGACGATTATCACGAAGGGATAAAGAGCAGCCCAGCGCCGTACTGGTTGGGGTTCGTTAATGCCTTGTCACTGTAATTCATCTATTCGGCAGGAATTGCGAATAACACGATAAATGTCAGAATCACCGCTATCGCAGAAAAGTTCGCGAAACGAAGCCAGTAGTCTTTACGTTCGGAGTGATGGCGGTTTGCGAAGAGGGCAACCACACACTGCAACAGGTAATACAGTGCGAACGCACGAGAAGCGAGGGCGATAATCTCGAGCAGGTTGGCTGCCCATACCAATATGATGGCAAAGGCCGCTACCACCAGGTAACCCTTGTTGGACGATAGTTTCCCCCTGCTTGTCTCACTCGCCAGGCCTCCGGCGCCGACAGTATCGGCAACACCCGCGCTGAACTGGCTCATGATTGCGGCCACGATAAGCATCAGTGGTAATGCGGCTGCCGCGAGCCCGGTTGCGGTCACGATATCCGCAATCCGGATGTGCGCAAGGTTTATATGTTGCACTATCGGCATCAATACTATGACTGATATCACGTACAGAACGCCGGCTATCAGTTGTGCCCGGCGCATGGTTCGGACGCGCATTTCGGCTTGATATTTTTCACCCAGAAATCGCGACGTCTCGAACCCCTGCACTACCAGCAATATACCGGCCAGCATAAAAGCCTTGGTCATCCAGCTTCTTTCCTGGATATCAAAGGTGAGGGATTGTTCAGATTCTATGAAGTTGTAGTCGTATACGGACACCCCGATCAACAGGGCCGCAACAATCGATAACTGGATGGACATTGCAAATGCTTCAAGCTTCTCGAGCCCACCCAGACCGCGCAGGAAACCGATCGCCGCAATAAAAACTATGATGACTGTTGTCAGGGCTCGTTCCATGGCAAATGCATCCACAAAACCCAGGTAGTTGAGTAAAAAAGACGATAGCAACGATAGATAGAATGCGACCGCGGTCACGTAAGCAAGGGAAAGCGCAGCATTGGCAACAAAATCGATTTTATATATCCACGGGGAAGCGTTCTTATCGTGCAGGAGGGGTTCGGCATTCATTATATTGAAACGGATCACGCCGCCGATGGCATAGGCGAGAATAACGATTCCCGTGACCGCGATAGGAGAATAAATACCGATCACGCTCGCAAGCATTGGCGCTATGATCAGAAACCCGCTGCCAATTATGGAGGAGAGGGGCGTGAGTGTTGCCTGCCAGGACGTATTTTTAAGCAAGCGGGGATGGAACATGAACAGCAATCCAATGGCTGTGATAATCACAAGTATTGCGTTCAGCATAAGTATCTATCCATTTGTAATCGCGCAAAGGTAACTCTACAGAGGGAGAAACCCCGTTTATCGTAATAGCATTTCAGCCAGTGCAGCACCCTTTTCCACTGTACTCGTCGAGACGATAGCCTCAAGTACTCTTGTCCGGAATTAGCCATCGGCAACCGGGAGTTAGTCAGAAGGAACAATCATCGCAATAAAAATGCTGTGACTCTAACTAACGGCCTGAACTAACAGCCTGAACTAACAGCCTGATCGAGCCAGGCATTGTCATAAAAAATGTAACCTGTTGCGGACGACGGAGCAAAGTGTCGAGATATTAGATCTGAAGTCATTTTTCTATCAGGCACTTTTACGTGTCGGGACAACGAGGACCGGGCATCGGGATTTACGGAGAAGCCCTTCGCTGACGCTTCCCACAAGCATTTGATAGACCGCGCCTCGTCCATGAGAACCCACAACAATCATATCTACGTCCAGTTCCGAGGCCTCCTTGAGAATGTATTCTACCGTTGGCCCGTGCACGAGGAGCGCCGTTGCTTCCAGTCCTTCTTCGCGAAATCGCTTCGCTATCTCCTGGATCTGGCGATGCTCACGGTGGAATTTTTCCGCGAGCGAATCCCGGGCACCTTGCGGGTCCGCTCTGAACTCAAGGACGTCCGGCTCCGGCTCTGCGTTGTGCAGAATCCATACCTGGGCGGACATTTCTTTAGCCAGTTCTTCCGCTTTTTTGATGATTAATTCTGTTGGTTCGGAAAGGTCTAATGCCACCAGAAGCTTCATATCTTTTCTCCATACGTTACGTTCCATAGCACCAAACTGTACTAGGAGCCAGCTGATTCATCCATATCCCGACTGGTGCAATGTGCAGGCTAGGTTAAGCCCCTCCAGCATGACGCTGCATAACCTGGACACCCCATTTTCATTGCGTTAAGTTGTTGATTGGATGACGCTAATGCACCTTAACTTAGTGGCAGCCAAGCTTACCCCTGTGGCAGCGGCCGCAAGTTCAAGCGCTGTTGCGCGAATATTCTATAGTGGCTTACGGCAGGCGGTCACGTACACCTAGCAGCACGATGTCGGTATAGCCGACGATTCCGACTACCTTGCCATTGTCGATGACGGGTGCGCGTCCCAGGCCGAGGTTTTCGAACAGGCGCGCGCAGTAGCGGATATCCATACCCGGGTCGACGCTGACCACCGGCTTGGTCATGATTTCATAGATGTTGACGCGCTCGGCCGCCCTGTTCTCGGCGAGCACCTTCTTGGCGATGTCCGAAAGCAGGACGATGCCGTATTCATCGTTCTCATGGCGGGTATCGACGATGAAACACTTGGATTCGGGATGCTCGGATCTCTTGAGTACCTCGGCTACGGTTTCCATGCCGTCGACCAGGTCGAAATCCGACTTCATTACGTCTTTCACACGGATGATGGGTTTATCGTTCATATTTCTTCCTCTACTTTTTCGGATAACTGGATGACCTGTTTGGAAACACCTACGGCATCTTCGACATCGATACTGAAGGCGATTCCGGAACCCGGGTTGTCTTCAAATTGCCCGGCCTTCTCCATGGTTTCGAGTATCTCGCGTGACATGTGCTCCTCGACCAGCAGCAGAATCACGTCGCGCTGCGTTGTCAGGTCCAGGCCAAGAAAGGTTTTCGCTACCATGATACCCTCGCCGCGCGCGCTCGAGATCACGGTCGACCCGGTCGCACCCTTGCTTCTCGCGGCCTCGACTACCTTATCGGTGATCGAATCCTCGGTTAGCGCAATGATTAGTTTAAAGTGCATGGCGATACCTCGTCAGGTTGAATTTTTATTGGCTCGCCCGGCTTTCCACTCGGAAAGTTGTGCGAAAGCTAGAACGGACACGATGGGGAAGAGACAGGTTAAGGCGATCATGCCGAAACCATCCAGCAAGGGATTCCTTCCCGGTACCGTAGTCGCGAGCCCGAGTCCGAGCGCCGCAACCAGGGGTACGGTGACGGTCGACGTGGTCACCCCGCCCGAGTCATATGCGAGCGCGATGATCATGCGTGGCGCGAACATGGTCTGAATCAGCACGAAGATGTATCCGGCAATGATGTACCAGTACAACGGTGTGCCAGTAACGATGCGGTACGCCCCCAGAGCAGTACCGCTCGCGGCTCCTATGGCAACGGCGATACGCAAGCCCCAGACGCTGATGGCGCCGGCAGATACCTTGTTCGCCTTGATGGCGACGGCCAGTAGCGAGGGCTCGGCGATGGCGGTTGAGAAGCTGATGGCGAAAGCGAACAGGTAAACCCAGTAGTAGTCCCACCATTGCAATTCCCTGTAAGCTTCCTCTCCGGTGATGAAGTGCGGATCGGTCAACTGGAATGCCATCAGCTTGCCGAGTGGGAACAGCGCCGCCTGCAGGCCTTCGAGGAAAAATCCAAGACCCAGTATCACCAGTAGAAAACCAGTAAGAATTTTTTTCAGGTTGGGGATGGGTTTACGCAGAATAAGATACTGGAAGCCGAAGATAATCAGCGCGATCGGCAACACGTCCCAGATGGTATCGAGGATGGCGTGAAACAGATCGACGAGTATGTGTATCAGCCCTGCCTCACACCAGCATGCCGTAACCCATGACGAATATCATGGGCGTCAACGAGGCGAAGGCGATCAGGCCGAAACCGTCAACCATGGGATTGCGCCCCTTGATCGAACTGGCCAGGCCGACGCCGAGCGCGGTCACCAGCGGCACGGTTATCGTCGACGTGGTGACGCCGCCGGAATCGTAGGCGATGCCGATAATTTCGGCCGGCGCAAACACCGTCATGATGACGACACCGGTGTAACCGACCACGATCAGGTATTGAATCGGCCAGCCCATGACGATGCGAAATACGCCGATCATGATGGCGATTCCGACCGAGATCGCGACGGTGTAACGCAATCCCTGGGCGTAGGATTTCAGCGATTCCGCCGTGTGGGCAATCATGCCGCCTTCGGCAGCGACGCTGGCGGCTTCGCGGGCGACCGCGATCAATGCCGGCTCTGCGATGGTGGTGCCGAAACCGAGCGCGAAGGCGAAACAAAGCAACCAGAACACATTACCCTTGGTGGCGAAGGCGTAAGCCATGCATTCGCCGATCGGAAACAGGCCCATGTTGAGCCCCTGTACAAACAGGGTCAGGCCGATGACGACCAGGGCGAATCCGATGGCGATTTCACCGAAATTCGGAATCGGCTGTTGCAGTACTACGAGCTGGAAAAAGCCGATGACGACGAGAATCGGGAGCAGGTCGCGCAGACTGTCGAATAACGCGCTCGAGATCGCTTTCAGTGATTCCATGTTAGCCCGTATGTGTTAGCCCGTATGCGAATCGTTTCTCGCTGCACTATATCAGGTCGGCGAACATATCCCTATCATGAAAATCAAAAAAAACGGTCTTGCGCTGCTGCCACCGACGAGTACTTCGGAACATCGAGCCATTGCGAGTTGGTCGGTGATATTTTTGAACTGCACTTGATCCATATTATCCAATGGCGACATATATGAGTGGATAGTTTACAGGTTAACAATTTGTTAACAAACCGGCTGCCAGTCTCAAAATACCGAAAAACAGAGGAGCTACTCATGAACATGAGTATGTTAAAAGCGTTAAGTTTTCTAGTTGTTTTCGTGATTTCAAGTTTTCCCGCAACCAGTTTCGCGGCCGAGGAGGTTTCCTCGATTGCGCGCGGTGGAAAGCTTTACGATAAATGGTTCGCGGTGATCGGGGCGCCAAAGCCCGAGAACACCCACCCGGCGTGGCCAGCGTCAAATAGCAAAAAGAAGGGCGACGCAACACATCGTTGCAAAGCCTGTCACGGCTGGGACCTGATGGGCAAGGACGGCGCCTACGCCAGCGGTTCCTACAAGACCGGCATCGAGGGTTTGAAAAACATGGCTGACGGGTCAAACGACAAGGTCATTACGGCGATGAAGGATTCGACGCACGGTTTTGGCGGCAAGATGAGCGATCAGGATTTCACCGACCTCGCCAATTTTGTGACCAGGGGTCAATTTGATATCGATGCCGTCATCGATCGCGCCTCGAAACAGGCACGGGGCGATAGTGCAAAGGGTGAGCGCTACTACAACACGGTATGTGCGGGCTGCCACGCCAAATCCGGCAAGGAGCCGGAAGACATGAAGCCGCTGGGTGCGCTTGCCAACAAGAACCCCTGGGAGATCATCCAGAAAATTCAGAATGGCCAGCCTGATGAAGCGATGCCCGCAATGCGCGCCTTCGATCTCCAGGTTTCGGTAGACATTCTGACCTATCTGCAAACCTTGCCCAGGGAATAGCAGGCGCCCTGCCATTCGTATGACACGGGGCCCTTATATTAACAGGGGCCTCACCAACGATTGTTGTGACCGATGTTTAAAAAACTAAATCGCAGGATTTTGATGGTTTTTGCTGCCGGTACGGGGTTTGGAATCTTGTTCTGGGGCGGTTTTCATGCTGTCGTCGAAGCCACCAATACCCAGGGTTTCTGTACCTCCTGCCATGAAATGGACCAGGTGTTCGAAGAATACCAGCAAAGCATGCACTACAAAAACGCCGCCGGCGTGCGTGCGATTTGCTCCGACTGCCATGTTCCCAGGCCCTGGTGGCCGAAAATGGTTCGCAAGGCGCAGGCCACGAATGAGCTCTATCACACCCTCGTCGGAAGCATCGATACCCCGCAGGAATTTGAGGAAAAGCGACTGCAACTGGCTGAAAGGGTATGGGCCCAGATGCGCGCCACCGATTCACGCGAGTGCCGCAATTGCCACGCTTTCGAGTATATGGATTTCCACAAACAGGACCGGCGATCGGCAAAGAAGATGAAAAAGGTAGTCGACAAAAATACCGGCGAGACCTGCATAGAGTGCCACAAAGGTGTCGCGCACAAATTACCGGAAGGGTATGACGACGAAGACGATTGACCATGTACCGTGGCCACTCAACTGTGCAATGGGCTAGTCACCATGTGATTCGGGACCCCCAAAAAGGTTCTCGCAGAGTCGCAGGGAACGCAGGGAACGCCGAGGGTATACTGCAGGGTAGTCCCTTGGGTATCACCATACACACCGACAACCCCTGTATTTCTCTGCGGTCTCCGTGCCTCTGGTGTGTCAGGTTTCGCCTGGCCCCTACTCTACCGCCACCGCGAGAACCTCTCCGGGAAGCATCCGCGGGCTCACGACGCCAGGCGCTTGCGCCTTGCGACGACGCGCTCGCGCCAGGCGGTGATGACGCCGGCGATTCCGATCAGGGTCATGCCGACGATGGCCTGCCCGGTCGGCCACTGGTCGAACATCATCCGGCTCCAGAACGCGGCAAATACCAGGTAACTGAAATCCATCGGCGCCAGCCAGCTCGCATCGGCAGTCTGGTAAGCACGGCTCAGGCAGATGTTGCCTGTCAGGTTGAGTATCGATGCGAACAGGGCGAAGCCGGCGACCAGCAGCGTCAGCTCGGGCCAGCCGATGGTGACGAAGGGCATCGCCGAGCGCAGCTCGATCGACAGCGGGAACAGCGTTAACAACGTGATGCCGAGGATGCCGATGACGACAAAGGTGATGCCGGCAGCACAGGCCAGCGCCAATGGACTCTCGTTACGGCAGGCTTTACGGATGGTGAGGATATTGGTCGCGTAGAAAAACCCGGCCATGATCGGTAACAGCTGCACCGCGGAAAATCCCGCATCCCAGGGACTGAGAATGAAAGCGGCCCCGACGGCGCCGATCAGCAACGCGGAAATGCGCCAGGGGCCGACGGCTTCGCCCAGTACCGGCGCCGCCAGTAGCGATACGAACAGTGGATAGGTGTAGAGGCCCGCGGCCATTTGCGCCACCGTGAGGAAGGGTGCGCCGGAGAAGAAAAAGAACATGCAGATCGCGAGCAACGCCGCGCGCAGGTAAACCGCGCGCCAGTTGCGCGGTATGACCAGACCGATTCCGCCGCTGGCGAGCGCAAGGATGACGACGAAACCGAGATTGCCGAGCGAGCGCAGGGTCTGGAATTGCCAGAAAGAGGTCTGCGTCGACATCAGCTTGACCAGCGAGTCCTGGAAGGCGAGCGCAAATACCCCGGTGAGCAGCAGCAACAGGGCGGCTACCGGACGATCGCCGCCAGGATGTTGAAACAGGCTTCTCATCGCTTGTTGTTAAAGGTTGTCCGGCAAATGAACATGTGGCTCAAGCAGCCTCTCATCGCTCTGTGACAATAAATCACGACCGATGTGCAGTATCCTGTCGAGCAGGCCATCCACGTGTTTGGCGCGGGTTGCATGGTTGATGATACATAACCGCAGTACCGGCCGGCCGTTCACCAGGGTCGGGGAAATCAGGTAGTCGCCCTCCAGTTGAACGCGGTCCCGAATCGCCGTGTTGAGCCGGTCGACCGCGTCGTCTTCCACTCCCACGGGGTTCATGCGAAAACACAGGATTGACAGTTGTGGAGCGGCGATCAGCTCCAGATCCACGGGCCCGGTCAGTTCGTCTTTGGTGGCGAGTACGGGGCGATTGGCTCTTATCATGCGGTGGCGCGTTTTCTAGGTTAAAAAAGTCTGGGTTTGAAGCGAATTGTCGCACGAGCCTGATCCCGGTTAAATCAAAAAATATAGTGCTGGTATCGATCGAGTACTGGTCTGCGCTCGAGGCGAGTTTCGCGGCGAGATGCAATCCATCCCGAAACCGGGGCGGGGTCAATCTTCGACGAGGTGGCCGTAGTACTTGTAGAACAGGCGCAGCCAGAAGGGCGTGAACAAGGTTGTATAGGCGATGACGATGACCATGGTGGCATAGATTTCCTGGTTGAACAGGCCGGTATGGCGGCCCAGCTCGGCGAACACCAGCCCGACTTCACCGCGCGGCACCATCGACATGCCGATGATGACGCGCCGGGCAAATTTCTCGTTTACAAACAGGGCGCCGACAATCTTGGTCAATATCGCGACAGCGGCCAGCGATATCGAGAAGGTCCAGAAAAACAACGAGTTCCAGTCCAGCGAACTCAAATCCAGCGAGAGACCGACCGTGACGAAGAAAATCGGCGTAAACAGTTGAATTACCGGTTTCATCTGCTCGTGCACGTGGTTTGAATAATCGGGATCGGCCTTGAGGGCGGCGCCCAGCGGGATAAAAAATCTGCGCGATAGCGCGAGTCCGGTCGCGAATCCTCCGAGCAACTCCGGAATGCCGAGCGCGTGTGACAACCATGCCAGGAATAGCACCAGCGAAACAATCGTCGTCGGCACCATGCCGGGTATTTCACTGACCGATTCCCATCGATGAATAACATAACTGAGCGATTTTGCCATGGCCGGTGCAATCATGAAGAATACGATCATGAACAACAGGATTTTCAAGGTGCTCGCCAGGTCCACCGAACCACTGGTGACAAAATTGAACAGTATCGCCAGCAGCAGTACGCCCATGATGTCGTCGAGCACGGCCGCGCCGAGAATGATACGGCCCTCTCTACTCTGGCCACGTCCGAGGTCGGCCAGGGTGCGCATGGTGATGCCGATGCTGGTTGCCGTCATGGTTCCCGCGATCAGGCATGACACCAGGAAGTCAAGTTCGAACCAGTAGTAACTGAGTGCAAAACAACCGGCAAATGGCAGTACGAATCCGGCGATCGCGACGACTATCGATTTTAACCCCGAACTTGCCAGTTCACTGATGTCGGTCTCCAGGCCGACCTGGAACAGCAACAGGATGATGCCGATTTCGGCGAGGATTCGAATCAGGCCTTCCGGCTCGATGAATCCCAGGAACGTGGGGCCAAGAATAAGGCCGGCGACGATTTCGCCGATCACCGAGGGTGCGCGCAGGTATGCGGCCAGCTCGCCCAGGATGCGGGCGCCGATCAGGATAACCGCAACCTGTAAAATTACCGTCGAGGTATCCATGGCCTAGCCTGCATGTTGCACCAGTATCCCGAGGCCTGTGATACGGCACACCGGCGCAGGACAGATGCGTCTGAACGCCGGTCTGGACCGACAAAATCGCCGGGAGCGATTTTGAACATGGGCGCGAAGCGTCCATGGCACCTCAGGGGCGGAGGGCAGGATGCCCGGAGTAAAGCCATAGCCGTAGCTATGGCTTGAGGGAAGACCAAGTTCAGGCGTATCTGAACAAGTCAGGGCCGGGATAGGGTTCGGGCCGGTGACAAACTGCATTTTCGATTTGATCTGTAAAAACACCGCTTTGCTCATTAAATTCAATTAGCCCGGAAAATTCATAAATATGCACAATCTCGCTTGTCTATTGATTCCACAAGAAATATATCCTCAGTCGCTCGTAATCACCGATACGAGACTTCTTCGGATATTTCCTTGTGAAATCAATATACTGCGCGATCTTTG
>JAAEPH010000193.1 GCA_024232855.1 Gammaproteobacteria bacterium | reverse complement strand
TTTCTGCATTTGAAACTTCTAAACATAGGCTTCAGTATCAGTGCTGGCCACTATACAAAAATACACCTCACCGAAAAGTTATTAAGAAAGGTGACAAAGTAGTAATTTACATGGCGGGCACCAAAGAACACTCACAATCATTCTTTGCTACTGCTTCTATTACAAGTGTTGACTCAAATAACAACAATTGCTGGAATCTTGATAAACTGGCTACAGAGCAAGCACCTTACTCAATCGTTGTCTTAGAATGTATAAACATATTTAAAATCCCAATTCCTATAAAACCAAAATTAGAGAATCTTACATTTATTCCAGCGAACAAAAGCAAGTGGGGAGCTGTTATGCGAACCGGATGCAAGCTATTATCAAATGAAGACTACTCATTTATAATTTCAGGGCAAATGTTGTGAGATAACGTGAACGCACTTTAAACCTGTAAAATTTCCATGGAATTATTGCAGCAAGAAAAACACCAATATTATATTACTCGTAGCTCATCAGATGAGCTGCCTAATAATTTAATGTCGAGTTTTGGCGGATTGCAGTCGCCCAACCTAATAAAACCAACGTCTGATCTCAGGAAATCTGCATCAAACTAAGTAAGCGGGCTCTTTATGGTTGCCTTGACTACCATAAGGAGTCTGAGGCGCTCTTTTATTTTTGCAATAACTTACACGATTTTCGGTACGACGTTAGAGCCCTTACAAACTGTGGGCTCAGGAATAGGGTGATTTACGTAATAAAAAGTCTGTCTAAGGATTCCACCTTAGACCAGAAAATAATTTAGTAAGACCAGATAAATATCAAGCCGAACTATATCTAACTGCTTGATTTTAAAGGAGTGGTGGGCCCGGGAGGACTTGAACCTCCGACCAATGGATTATGAGTCCACTGCTCTGACCAACTGAGCTACAGGCCCCCTTAGACTAACTTTTCCTACTGTACTACTTATACCCGTAAATTATGAGTCCACTGCTCTAACCAGCTGAGCTACAGGCCCCCTGACTTGTCTTTTTTACCGCGCGGCGGCGTTGGATTTGGTTTGCGCTTGGTCGCATGGCATTAAGCCATGCTCCCGGCGACGCAAACCAAATCCGCCTTGCATCGCGGCAAAAATCCTGCGTCAGGGGTGCGACGCAGAATATACTTCAATCTCCTGGTGTGCTTGGTCGCGTAGCATTAAGCTACGCTCCCGGCAACACACATTTCGTCCACCTTGCCTGGAACGAAAAATCCTGCGTCAGGAGTTTGACGCAGGATGTTGGGAATTGTACGTCATTCCCGGGAAAGCGGGAATCTTATACCGATATCCAGTTATTGCAAGATCCCCGTTTGCGCGGGGATGGCGGAGTTTGAGAGCGGACACGGCTTCGTTTTCGAGATTGAGTCAGCGCTTCGCGCCTCTATGCCCTATAGGTATCGCAATGACGCCTGTGGCGTCAGTCCGCGTCGATGAAGCTGCGCAGTTGTTCGGAGCGGCTCGGGTGGCGCAGTTTGCGCAGGGCCTTGGCTTCGATCTGGCGTATGCGTTCGCGCGTGACGTCGAATTGCTTGCCTACTTCTTCGAGCGTGTGGTCGGTGTTCATGTCGATACCGAAGCGCATGCGCAGCACCTTGGCTTCGCGCGGCGTCAGGCTCGACAGGATCTCGCGCGTCGATTCGGACAGCCCGGCGTTGGTTGCGGTGGCGGCCGGCAGCAGCACGTTGGTGTCCTCGATGAAATCGCCCAGGTTGGAGTCCTCGTCGTCGCCGATCGGCGTCGCCATCGAAATCGGTTCCTTGGAAATTTTCAGCACCTTGCGCACCTTGTCTTCGGGCAGGTCCATGCGCTTGGCCAGTTCTTCCGGCTGCGGATCGCGGCCGAGTTCCTGCAGCATCTGGCGCGATATGCGGTTCAGCTTGTTGATCGTCTCGATCATGTGCACCGGGATGCGGATGGTACGCGCCTGGTCCGCTATCGAGCGCGTGATCGCCTGGCGAATCCACCAGGTGGCGTAGGTCGAGAACTTGTAACCGCGGCGGTATTCGAACTTGTCGACCGCCTTCATCAGGCCGATGTTGCCTTCCTGGATCAGGTCGAGGAACTGCAATCCGCGATTGGTGTACTTCTTCGCGATTGAGATAACCAGGCGCAGGTTGGCCTCGATCATTTCCTTCTTCGCGCGGCGCGCCTTGGCTTCGCCGATCGACATCTTGCGGTTGATTTCCTTGATCTCGTGGATCGACAGGTTGGATACCTTCTCGATGTTCTTCAGACGCTTCTGGTAGCGCAAGATTTCATCCTTGCAGGCTTCCAGCGCCCCGGCGTACTTTTCACCCGACTTCAGGTGATTGTCGATCCACTTGAGGTTGGTTTCATTCGCCTTGAAGGTTTCGATAAAAGTCTTGCGCGGCATGGCCGCCTGCTTTACGCAGATATCGAGTATGGTACGCTCGTTGGTACGAATACGGTTGATGATGTCTTTCAGGTTGGCCGAGAGCCTGTCGATGAACAGTGGCAGCAGCTTGATTTCCATCAGTTCGGTGACCGCGCGGCTCATGTTGCGGTCGTAACCCTTGACGTCGTCCTTGTCGATACAGGCCATGGCGCGGTTGAAGGCGCGCTCGATCTTGACGAAGCGCCTCTCGGCTTCCGCGGGGTCGGGACCGGTATCTTCGACCTCGGCATCGTTGTCATCGCCGCTGACCTGGGCTGCCGCTGGCAGCGGGATCGAATTCGGGTCTTCGTCCGGGTCGACGAAACCGACCAGGATGTCGCTGAGCTTGGCTTCTTCCGCGCGCACCTCATTGCAGCGCTCTAAAATCATGCGCATGGTGTCGGGATAGCGCGCCAGCGAACTCATCGCCTGGTTTAGCCCGTTTTCGATACGACGCGCGATCTTGATTTCGCCTTCGCGGGTGAGCAGTTCGACGGTGCCCATTTCACGCATGTACATGCGCACCGGATCGGTAGTGCGTCCGAACTCACTATCCAGTGACGCCAGGGCCGCGGCCGCTTCTTCGGCAGCGTCCTCATCCGGCTCGGTTTCGGTGTCGCTGAGGATGTCGTTCGATTCAGTCGGCGCCGATTCATGGACCTTGATGCCCATGTCGTTGATCATGCGGATGATATCTTCGATTTGCTCCGGTTCAACGATACCGTCCGGCAAATGGTCATTGACCTCGGTATAGGTGAGAAAGCCCTGCTCTTTGCCCTTGGCAATAAGCTCCTTTAGCCGCGATTGTTGATCTTGATCCATATGGCCTCGAAATTAGAAGATGGTGCGAGTGAACACATCAGTATATAAGACTTTTTTGGGTTTTTCCAAGATATCGATGCTTCTAATTATTGTTTGTGAACAATTTTCGATGCTCCTGTTTTTCCGGCTCGGAAAGCGCCTCGCCGGACTGCAGCTTGGCGATCAACTGCCTCTGGCGGTGGTGAATATACTGTTTTTGCAGGCTTTGTAAACAGTCGGCAAACATGCGCTCGAGACTCTCGTCATTCTCGACCGGCGGTTCCATCGCGGCGAGCTTGTAAATGTGGCCTTCGTGATCGTCGCCGCGGAAGCGATCGAGCAGGTTCTGCGTGCTGATACCGGGCTCTTCATGAATGATATCGAGGATTTTCAGTAACAGGTCGACCCCGGGAATGCCGCTATCGGCGAGTTCGTTGTGGGTTCCGGTGGACGATCCGAGGACGGGTTTCCTCAACAGCAGGTTGATCGCGAGCCGGGTCGACGTCCAGTGCTGTTCGGGGAGCTTGCCGGGAGTCGTTTTAACGGGTTTGTCTTCACCCAGCAGGCGCAACATGCGGCCGTCGATCTGCTGTCCCAGGCGCCGTTCGACTTCGGCCAGGATCTGGTCCTTGAGGCTTTGCAGCGGAATCTGGGTGAAGTAGGGGCGCAGGCGGTCGAGAAACTGGGCGCGGCCTTCGAGGCTGCGAATATTGCATTCGGCGAGCAGGCTGTCGAACAGGTAAGAGGTCAGGGTCGATGCCTGCTCCACCTGTTGATTGAAATCCTGTTCACCGAATTCGCTGATGTAGCTGTCCGGGTCCTGGCCCTCCGGCAGGAATAGAAAGCGCGCCAGCCGGCCCTCCTTGAGCGACACCAGGCATTGCTCGAGCGAGCGCCAGGCCGCTTTCTTGCCGGCGGCGTCGCCGTCAAAGCAAAACACCAGGTTCTTGCAGACCCGAAACAGCGACTCGATCTGGCGATTGTTGATCGCCGTGCCGAGCGTCGCCACCGCGGTTTTGACACCGTGCTCAGCTAGCGCGACGACATCCATGTAGCCCTCGGTAATGAAGATACGGTCGATATTGGTGACCGCTTTCTTCAGTTCGTAGAGCCCATAGATCTCGTCACTCTTGTGAAACAGCGGCGACTCGGGTGAATTCAGATACTTGGGGTTGTCTTCGGGATCGATGACACGGCCGCCGAAAGCGATGGTGCGTCCGCGCCGATCGCGGATCGGGAACATCAGGCGGTGGCGGAAACGGTCATACTGCTTGCCGTCCTCTTTTTTTACCAGCATGCCGGTCTCGACCAGCAGTTTTTCATCGCCCTTGAGATTACTCCAGCCGGGAGGCGCATAACCGATGGCGAAGTCCCTGGCGGTTTGGCCGTTGATGCCGCGATTTTTCAGGTACTCGATCGTCGCCGGGGCCTGCTTCAGTTGCGCCTGGAAGAACTGTGAACTCTGCTCCATTGCCTGGTACATGGCCTCGAGTCCCTGTGCGGGCCGGGCCGGGCCGCTGCCCAGCTCGTAAGGGACGTCTATGGCGAGCGATTGCGCCAGCGCTTCGATCGCCTCGACGAATTCCATGTGATCGTAATCCATGAGGAAACCGACTGCGTTGCCGGATTTCTGGCAGCCGAAGCAATGGTAGAACTGCTTGCTCGCGCTCACCGAAAAGGAGGGGGTTTTCTCGCCGTGGAAAGGGCAGCAGGCCCAGTACTCGCGCCCTTTCTTTTTCAATGGAACGCGGCTGTCGATGACTTCGACGATATCGACGCGGTTTAGCAGATCATCGATGAAGCTGCGTGGAATACGGCCCGACATCAGTAACTATGCCACCGCACAGTGACCAGGCGGGTGTCTCTTCCGGTCATTGCGAGCAAAGCGAAGCAATCTCTCGAGGGTGGCACATCGTTTGGAGATTGCTTCGTCGCTGGCGAGCCGCTGACGGCATCCTGCCTCACGCGGCACTCCGGGACGCCGGACCGGTACGTCCTGTACATCGTCCTCCCAATGACGGTGATTCCTGGCTCGCGATGACTAACTCGAGTAAGCACCATTCAGGTCATGCCGCGTTGCTTTGCAGCGTGCCCAGTAGGGAATCAACCTCGGCAGCCTTGGGCTTGACCATCCAGATCTTGCGCTGGAAGTGGCTGAAATTCTCGAGTATGTACTGCCCCCACTCACTGTCGGTTTCCTGCACGTACTCGGTAATGGCTGACTGCAGGTAGACGCGATGGCCCTCCATGGATTCATCGGCGATGCGATGAATGTCGATGAGTTCCTTGTTAACCCGGTCAATGAAGTTGCGGTCGAGGTCGAGTACATAGGCGATGCCGCCGGTCATGCCGGCGCCGAAATTGTATCCGGTGTTTCCGAGAATTGTAACAATTCCGCCGGTCATGTACTCGCATCCGTGATCGCCGATGCCCTCGACCACGGCATGCGCGCCCGAGTTGCGCACCGCGAAGCGTTCGCCGGCGAGCCCCGCGGCGAGCAGCTTGCCGCCGGTGGCGCCGTAAAGGCAGGTGTTGCCGATGATGGTCGCATCCTGCGACTTGAAATGGCTGTTCTTCGGCGGTGTAATCACCACCTTGCCGCCGGCCATGCCTTTACAGACGTAATCGTTGGCGTCGCCTTCGAGGTACATGTTGAGGCCGCCGGCATTCCATACGCCGAAGCTTTGGCCGGCGCTGCCGGTCAGCTTCAGCGTAATCGGCGCATCCGCCATGCCGTGATTGCCGTGGCGCAGCGCGATTTCGCCCGACAGGCGCGCTCCCAGCGAGCGATGCGTGTTGTTGATGGAGTAACTGAATTCGCCGCCGCTCAGGTTTTCGATCGCGTCGAGGCAGTCGCTGACCATTTGCTCGGCGAGTTCACCCTTGTCCCAGGGCTGGTTGCGCGCTTCGCTGCAAAAGCGTGGTAACTCGGGATCGACGCCGCCATCGGAGAGAATGGGCGTCAGGTTCAGACCCTGCTGACCGGCCGTACTGCCTTCGACTACTTCGAGCAACTCGGTATGTCCGATCAGGTCTTCGAGTTTGCGCACGCCGAGGCTCGCCAGGATTTCACGGGTTTCCTCGGCGATGAAGCGGAAGTAGTTTTTGACCTTCTCGGTGCTGCCGGCGTAATGCAGTTCGCGCAGCAGGTCGTTTTGCGTGGCAACGCCGGTGGCGCAGTTGTTCAAGTGGCAGATGCGCAGGTACCTGCAGCCCATGGCGACCATCGGGCCGGTGCCGAAGCCGAAACTCTCGGCGCCGAGGATCGCCGCCTTGACCACGTCGAGCCCGGTCTTGAGGCCGCCATCGGTTTGCACGCGCACCTTGCTGCGAAGCTTGTTGGCGCGCAAAACCTGGTGGGTCTCGGACAAGCCCAGTTCCCAGGGGGAACCGGCATATTTTATCGAGGTCAGCGGGCTCGCGCCGGTGCCGCCGTCGTAACCGGCGATGGTGATCAGGTCGGCGTAGGCCTTGGCGACGCCGGCGGCGATCGTGCCCACGCCGGCCTCGGCAACCAGCTTGACCGAAACCAGCGCCTTCGGGTTGACCTGCTTGAGGTCGAAAATCAGTTGCGCGAGATCTTCGATCGAGTAGATGTCGTGGTGCGGCGGCGGTGAAATCAGCGTGATGCCCGGTTCCGAGTTACGCAGGCGCGCGATTAACTGGTTGACCTTGTTGCCGGGCAGTTGTCCACCCTCGCCGGGCTTGGCGCCCTGGGCGACCTTGATCTGCAACACCTCGGCATTCACCAGGTAATGCGGCGTGACACCGAATCGACCCGACGCCACCTGCTTGATTTTGGACACCTTGTCGGTGCCGAAACGCGCCGGGTCCTCGCCGCCTTCCCCCGAGTTCGAGCGTCCGCCGAGCTGATTCATCGCCTGCGCGAGGGTTTCGTGCGCTTCCGGCGATAACGCGCCCAGCGACATGCCGGCCGAATCGAAACGCGTCAGGATATCGGCGGCGGGTTCGACCTCGTCGAGGTCGATCGCCGGTTGCTGTCTGAGTTGCATCATATCGCGCAACGCGGTCGGCGGGCGGTTGCTGACGATGCGCGAATGCTGCTTCCACAGGGCATAGTCGCCGCTGTTGACCGCCGCCTGCAGGCTGTGCACCACGTCCGGATTGTAGGCATGGTATTCGCCGCCGTGTACGTATTTGAGCAGACCGCCCTGATCGATGGTCCTGCGCGGGTTCCAGGCAAACTTGTTTAGCGCGAGCTGCTCGGCTTCGAGTTCGTCGAAACCGAGTCCGTCGATGCGGCAGGTGGTGCCCGGCAGGCACAGATCGACGACCTCGCGGTGCAGGCCGACGATTTCGAACAGCTGCGCGCCGCGATAGCTGGAAATGGTTGAAATGCCCATCTTCGAAATGATCTTGTAGAGTCCCTTGTTGATGCCATGGCGGTAGTTGGTGCCGGTATTGGGGCAGGCCAGCTCGGGTAATTCGCCGGTCCGGGTCATGCCGACGATGCTGGCGTAGGCGAGGTAAGGGTAGATCGCGGTTGCGCCGAAGCCGAGCAGCACCGCCATGTGATGCGAATCGCGCGCGCAACCGGTTTCGACGACGATGTTGGTGTCGCAGCGCCCGCCGCAGTTACTGAGGCGATAGTGGACCGCACCGGTGGCGAGCGCCGAGTGCACCAGTGTGTGCGATTGCGGGATGTCCTTATCGCTCAGCACGACGATGACGATGCCGCGGCGTGAAGCTTTCTCGGCCTGGTCCTGAATGTCGACGATCGCCTGCTTCAGCGATTTTTTATCCGCATCGTAACCCAGCGAAACGATTTCGTGCGCATAGCCCTTGTCGTGCCAGGCGAGCAGGTCGACGAACTTCTGCTCCGACAGGATGGGGGAGCTGACGATCAGGCGATCGGCGTGTTCGGCCGCCTCGTTGAACAGATTGTGTTCGCGCCCGAAACAGGTTTCCAGCGACATGACGATTTTTTCGCGCAGTGGGTCGATCGGTGGGTTGGTGACCTGCGCGAACTGCTGGCGAAAGCTGTCGAACAGCGAACGGTGCCGCAGCGACAGCACCGGTAACGGGGTGTCATCACCCATCGACCCGGTCGCTTCCTGTGAATCCTGCGCGAGTACCTTGAGTATCTGGTCGCGCTCTTCGAAGGTGACCTGGAACAGTTTCTCGAGGCGGGTTAGCGTCTCCCGGTTCATCGCCAGCGCGGAGAAGGGCGAGTTGACCGGGTCAGCTGAAAGCCGGATCAGGCGGTCGCGCATCCAGCTCTCGTAGGGGTGGCGGTTTTGCAGCTGATGGTCGATGTCGTCGGACATCAGCATCTTGCTGGTCATGGTGTCGACCGCGATCATTTCACCGGGCTTCAGGCGCCCCTTGGCGATGACGTCTTCGGGAGCGTAGTCCCAGACACCGATTTCCGACGCCAGCGTAATGTGCCGGTCGCGCGTCTGTACCCAACGCGCCGGGCGCAGGCCGTTGCGGTCCATCACGCAACAGGCGTGGCGGCCGTTGGTGAGGACGATGCCGGCGGGACCGTCCCAGGGTTCCATGTGCATCGATGTGAATTCGTAGAAAGCGTGCAGCGCAGGCTCCATGTGGTCGACATTCTGCCAGGCCGGCGGTATCAACAGGCGTACCGCGCGAAACAGATCCATGTCGCCGGAGAGCAGGAAATCGAGCATGTTATCGAGGGAACTCGAATCCGAACCGGTCATGTTGACGATCGGCTGAATCGTTTCGATGTCTGGCAGCAATTCGGATTTAAACTTGTAAGCGCGCGCGTTGGCCCAGTTGCGGTTCCCCTGGATGGTGTTGATTTCTCCGTTGTGCGCGAGGTAACGGAAGGGTTGCGCGAGTTTCCATTGCGGCCAGGTGTTGGTCGAAAAGCGCTGGTGGAAGACGCAAATCGCCGACTCCAGTCCCGGGTCGTTCAGGTCCGGGTAAAAAATGGGAAGGTTTTCCGGCGTGATCAGGCCCTTGTACGACAATACGTCGTTGGACATGCTCGATATGTAGTAGTACTGCTCGATGCGGCGATTGTCCTGCGCTTCGAAAGCGTGACCCGCGGCTCGGCGCGCGAGGTAGAGCGAGCGATTGAACTGGGCGCGCGATAACTCCTCGGGCGCGTTGACGTAGATGTGGAATATTGCAGGTAGCGATTTCAGCGCTTCTTCGCCGCAGGCCGATTTGTCGACCGGCATTTCCCGCCATCCCCCTACTTCTAGCCCCTGGGCCGTGATTTTTTCGGCGATCACCGCCTGCGAAATTCCGGTTTCGCCCTCGAACGGGGAGATGAAAACGAGCCCCACGGCATAGCGGCGCGCGCAGTGAATGCCGAGTTCGGCGGCTTTCGCGCGCAGGAATGCGTCCGGTTTCTTCAGCAACAGGCCACAACCGTCACCCGACTTGCCATCGGCGGCAACGGCGCCGCGATGCGTCAGGCGCGCGAGCGCCTCGATCGACGTCTTCACCAGCCAGTGGCTGGGCTTGTCGTCGATGTTGGCAATCATACCGAAACCGCAGCTGTCTTTTTCGAAGCCGGGCTGGTACAGACCTGTTAATTCGTGATTCTTACTCATTACTTCAGTTTCAGGGTTACGGACTATCAAAGCGGCGGCAAGCTGGTCAACGCTATGCGCAAAACGACATTTTTCGAGTGGCGAAAAGGCCAAGCATTATACCCGCGTGCACTGGATAGATAAAATAAGCCGTTACATGTGGAACCGGTTTGCACTATGCTGGTGCAATATGCCTGCGTTAACCCGGCAGGGTTTGCAACAGCTTGTCGTGGTCATAGCCGCCGGTAACGCAGGCCTCGCCGAGCGCGCGCAGCAGCACCAGGTTGATATTACCGTCGATCGTTTTCTTGTCGATCGCCATGACTTCGAGGAATTGATCGGCGCTGATCCCGGCGGGCGGGGCCACCGGCAGCGCAGCCCTCTCCAACAGGGAGATACTGCGTTCACGCACGCTCTCGTCGATCCAGCTCTCGCGGATCGACAGGTCGATCGCCATTACCATGCCTGCTGCCACGGCCTCGCCGTGCAGCCAGTTGCCGTAACCCATTACGGTTTCGATCGCGTGCCCGAAGGTATGGCCGAGATTCAGAATTGCGCGCAATCCCGATTCACGCTCATCCTGTTCCACCACGCGTGCCTTGATCTGGCAGGAAACCAGCACGGCCTGCGCGAGTAAATCGGTATCACCGCCCTTCAGGCTATCGATGTTTCGTTCCAGCCAGTCGAAGAACTCGGCGTCGTAGATCAGACCGTACTTGATGACTTCGGCGAGGCCCGCACTCAGCTCGCGCGCGGGCAGGGTGGTGAAGCTGTCTGTATCGGCGACGACACATCGCGGCTGGTAGAAAGCACCGACCATGTTCTTGCCGAGCGGGTGATTGACGCCGGTCTTGCCGCCCACCGAAGAATCGACCTGCGACAACAGGGTGGTGGGGATCTGAATGAAGTTAACTCCGCGCTGGTAAATGCTCGCGGCAAAACCGGCGATATCGCCGATTACGCCGCCCCCGAGCGCAATCACCGTGGTACGCCTGTCATGGCGATTGGCCAGCAGTAAATCGATGATGGTTTCGACCGAGGCCATGGTCTTGAACTGTTCGCCATCATCGAGAATGATTCTGTCGTGTCGAATCTGGCGCGCATCGAGTGCCTGCTGCACGGCTTTGAGGTAAAGCGGCGCGACCGTGCTGTTAGTGACGATCAACGCGGACTTGCCAGCGGCGTGCTGCGTGATCAGATCGGCCTGGCCGAGCAGGTCGTTACCGATGTATATCGGGTAACTACGATCACCAAGATCCACATTCAGAGTATGTTTGATGGGCATTTCTATTTAATATTTTCGGGTAACCGGTCGATGATATCAGCCGCAAGCCGACGCGCCACGCGCTTATCTGTTTTTATCACGAGATCCGCCAGTTCGAGGTAAACGGGGCGGCGCTCCAGCAGCAATGCTTCGAGGCGTGCGCGCGGATTTTCGGTTTGTAACAAGGGTCTTTTCTTGTCACGCCGCAGGCGCTGCATTTGTTGATTGAGCGATGTATCGAGAAAAACGATGTAGCCCTTCTGCTTGAGCAGTCGCTGGTTTTCGCCGCGTAACACGGATCCACCACCGGTCGCAATGACGCGATCATTGACGTTCAGCAATTCGATCAGGACGTCACTTTCACGGTCGCGAAACTTCTGCTCGCCTTCAACATCGAAGATGCGCGCGATATCGACCCCGGTGCGCGCTTCGATAAAGTGATCACTGTCCTGGAACTCGCGGTGCAGCCGACGGGCAATGATTTTACCGATTGTAGACTTGCCGGAACCCATCGGGCCGATGAGGATGATGTTGCGATGACTCATGCGACTATGATAACCGCATATAAAAAAAAGGCAGCCCTGGCGGCTGCCTTTTTGATGCGATTATCGCGCTGTTTTATCGGATATCGAGATTCGCGCCCTGCAGGATTTTCGGAGTGACGAAAATCAGTAGCTCGGTGCGATCATCCACTTCGTACGACGACTTGAACAGGTTGCCGATGAGCGGCAGGTCGCTGAAGAACGGTACCCGGCTCACCTGGGTGGTTTTCTCGGTTTCGTATATACCGCCGAGGACGACGGTCTGGCCGTTGTCCACCAGCAACTGCGACTGTACTTCACGCGTGTCGATACTGGGTGCTGACAGCCCGCCGCCGAAAGAAACCTGTTCACCCTGGTTATCCTTGTGTACGTCGAGGTCCATGATGACCCGGTCGTCGGGGGTGATTTGCGGGGTTACTTCAAGCGATAAAACCGCCTTTCTGAATTTCAGAGTCGCGTCACCGTCAGAGAGTTCGAGGTAGGGGATTTCAACACCCTGCTCGATACGTGCGGTATGCGAGTCGGCGGTGATGACCCGCGGGCTCGATACGACTTCACCGCGGCCTTCGGTCTGGGCCGCGGAGAGTTCGAGTTCGAGCAGGGTGCCGAGCGGTAACTTGGCCAGCGCCAGCGCGAAACTACCAGCCGGATTCAGTACCGGCATGTTGATGTTGAGTCTGTCGTTTGTGAGGACGTCATCGCCGTTTAGTATCTGGGTGGTCGCCTCGATCGTACCCGAGGAAAGGCCTCCATTATCTGGCTGGGAACCCGCGGCGGGGTTGCGGGTGACTCCGAAGCGTACACCCAGTTCCTTAATGAAGTCATCGCGGGCGATGACCACTCGGGATTCGATCAGAACCTGGCGCACCGGAATGTCGAGTTCAACCAGCAGGTTGCGCACGTTAACCAGGCTTGAATTGGTATCCTTGATCAGCAGGGTGTTGGTGCGTTCGTCGACGCTGACCGAACCACGCGGCGAGAGGATGGCGTTATCAACCTGTTTCAGTAGTTCCGCCATGTCGGCGGCCTTGGCGTAGTTCACCCTGATGAATTCGGTGCGCAGACGCTCGAGCTCTTCTACCTGCTTGCGCGCCTCGAGTTCGAGTTTTTCGCGGGCCGCGATTTCATCGGTGGGCGCGATCAGGATAACGTTGCCCGCCTTGCGCTGATCCAGGCCCTTGGTCTTGAGGATGATATCCATCGCCTGGTCCCAGGGAACGTTTTTCAGTCGCAGGGTCAGGTTGCCTTCGACCGAGTCCGAGACCACCAGGTTAAGACCGGTGAAATCGGCGAGCAGTTGCAGTACCGAACGGACTTCGATGTCCTGGAAGTTAAGTGACAGGCGTTCCCCGGTGAAACCGAACTTAGCCTTCTTCTTCTTTTCCTCTTCTTCCTTGGAAATCGGCGCGACTTCGATCGTGTAAACACGATCGGCCTGGTAAGCGAGGTGCTCAAAGTCGCCATTCGAGGAAATCGTCATGTGAATATTGGAGCCATCCTGAATCGAATCGATATGGTTAATCGGTGTGGCGAAGTCGCTGACGTCCATGCGGCGCTGCAACTCCTTGGGTAGTTGCGAACCGACTATCTCGATGTTGATGTTGTTGTTTTCGCGCCACACGTCGGTACTGATCGATGTGCTGGTCAGGTCGATAATGACACGGCCCTCACCGTTGGGGCCACGCTTGAAGTCAATGTTGGTAACGCCCTTGACAATGCCGACTATCGGCGAAGCGGTTTGAGTCTGGCCTGCATCGGCCCCTGCAACTTCAGTCGCGGCCACGGGTTGAATACTCTGCCCGCTACCGCCGAGGGTCAGGGTCATCAGGTTGCCGCTGACACTGGTGGTGTAGTCGGTTTTCTGGGAGAGGTTCAGCACCACGCGGGTGCGATTTTTCGAGGCCGCGGAAATGATGCTTTGCATGTAGCCGATACCGACTTGCATATTGCGCTGTTGTAGCTTGTTTTCGGTGTCATCGAAATCGAGGGCGATACGCGCGGGCTCGTCGATGGTAAAGGTACGTGGCTCGATCGCGGCTTCGTCAAAGGTGAACACGATCTGCACTGTGTTGCCGGTCATGATCGAGTAATCGAGACCGACCAGGGCCCGGGCTCCAGCATCGCTAAACGCTAGCAGGCAGATCCCCCCCAACGCGGCGTTGAGATATCCGGTCAATTTCTTTGTTGTGCTAACACTGTTCATGGGTGTTTCCTCTCGTTACTCGATCAGCGCAATCGCCGATGAGCGTTCGATATAATTTCCGAGTCCGTCGGGGACAATTTCAGTCAATTCTATAGTCTGATCGGATACCGCGATAATGCGACCGTGATTCTGTCCCATGTAGTTGCCTTCGATTACCCGGTGGATGGTGTTATCGGGCGCAAAAATCAAACCCCATTTGATGCCTTGCTTGTCATCTATGGTTCCCTTCAGGCGCAGCGTGTCGAGCGGGAAGTCTTCGAGGGATTCTTTGACCCGGTCGATATCGGGACGCAGGCCCGCGGTCAACTTGCTGAGTTCTTCCTCGTTCAGTTCGGGACGCCTGAAATCGACCAGTTTGAAGGGGTCGCGCAGGTCTTGAGAGGTGTATTCGAAATTCTGGTAAGGCTGAAATTCCGGAATCGGTTCGATACGGCCCGGCGGTTTCGAGCGGATATCGCGGGCGAATTGACGCAGGTCGTCGAGACCTTCGTCACAACCGCTAAGTAGCGCAATCAGCGTGCCCAGCAGGATGAATTTCAGCGGGGAGTAGAGGCTTTGTGTCATTGCTCATCCTCCTGCAGGTAGCGATAAGTCTTCGCCGTGGCGGCCATTTTCAGCTTTCCGTCGGGCTGGTCTTCCTTGTTGCTGAAGGGTTTCAGCATCAAATCGCTAATCGTAACGATTCGCGGTAACGCCGCGAGGCCGCTGATAAAAGTGGCGAGCTGGTGAAACGACCCGGACACTTCGAGTGCAATGGGCAATTCGGCGTAGAAGCCCTTCTTTTCTTCATCGCTGGGTTTGAACTTCTTGATCTCGAGACCGGCTGCGAGACCGGTTTGCGATACGTCGACCAGCAGCGATTCGACTTCGGTCGTTTCCGGTAACTGGCGCAGCAGAGCGCCGAACGACGCTTCCATTTCCGCGAGTTGCTCCTTGTAGAGTTCAAGCTTTGCGGCCTGGTCCGCCTTGACCTTGAATTCATCCTTGAGCTCAGTTTCCTTTCTTTGCTTGCGTTCCAGTACCTGTAGTTGTTCGCGGGTGTCGAAGTAAATGCCGGCGCCGATGATGGCCACGAACAGCGCGATGAACACGCCCATTTTGATGGCCGTTGGCGCGGTGCCGATATTGTCCGGTTCAAGATGATGCTGGATATCGTCCCAATTCATTATTGCGGCCCCCCGTCATCCTGGTCCTCGTCGCTTGCATTCGGCGAAGTCTGTTTCACGGTCAGGGTAAAGGTGCTGATCCGGTTGACGGTTTTATCTTCGATTTCGATTACCGTCAGATTGGGATCCTTGAGCCAGGCCGAGGTTTGCAGGTTGCGCATGTAAGTCGACACCCGGGCGTTGGACTCGGCCTCACCGTTGACCTTCAGGTTGCTGCCGGTCTGCACCAGGGATTCGAGATAGACACCGTTGGGCACGGTCGAAACGATTTCGGTAAACAGGTGTACGATCGATGGACGGCTACCCTGCAGATCCTGGATGACCTCCATGCGTTCGATGAGACTACGCCGGACCTTTTGCAGTTCACTGATCTCCTTGATTTCCTCGTCGACGTTTTCGAGTTCCTTGCTCATGAAGCGATTACGCGAATCCTGGTAGTCAATCTTGCTCTGCATCTGAAAATGAATCAGCCCGACGATGGCCACGGCCAGCACGCAAGTCATCACCGCCATCATGACAAATTGCTTCTTTTGCTCCTGGCGTAGCTCTTCGCGCCAGGGGAGGAGATTAATTCTGGTTATGATCATGAGAATTCAGCTCCTCGAATGGCTAATCCCGCGGCAATCAGGAACGAGGGCGCATCGGATTCGAGATTCGTCTTGTTGACACGACTCGACGAGGACATCTCCGCAAACGGGTTTGCGATAGTCGTTGGAACGCCAATATGGGATTCGGTCAACTCCGCCAGGTTCGGCAGTGAAGCGGTGCCGCCGGCGAGCACGAGATGGTCGATGTCGCCGATTGGGCCACCGGCCGAATAGAAAAACTGCAGGAAACGGCTGACCTGCTGTGCCGTGGTTTCCTTGAAGGGGGCCAGTACCTCGGGCCCATAGTTGTCGGGTAAACCGCCCTGGCGTTTGGCGAGGCCGGCCTCTTCATATGAAAGGCCGTAGTTGCGCATGATTTCTTCGGTGAGTTGCTTGCCGCCGAAGTTCTGTTCGCGCGTATAGATCAGGTGGTGATTGTGAATGACGCTCAAACTGGTCATGGTGGCGCCGATATCGACAATGGCGATGGTCTTGTCCATGCCCTCGTCGGGCATCTGCGATGCCATCGCCGAAAATACGGTTTCCACGGTATAGGCTTCGATGTCGACGATCTTGGGTGTCAATCCGCCGAGTTCGACGGCGGCAACGCGGTCGTCGACATTTTCGCTTCGACAGGCAGCGAGCAAAATATCTACGGTCTCGGGATTGTTCTCGGTTTCGCCCATGATGTGGAAGTCGAGGTTGACCTCTTCGAGCGGATAGGGGATATACTGGTCTGCCTCAAACTGGATTTGCCCTTCCATCTCGTCTTCGGACAGGCTTGCAGGCATGGTGATTTTATTGGTGATGACCGAGGATCCGGAAACGGCGATGGCGCAAAATTTGGATTTTATTTTTGACTTGGCGAGCGCACGCTTTACACTCTCGCCTACTGCCTCGACTTCGGCGATGTCTTTTTCGACGACTGCTTTAGCGGGCAGCGGTTCGACTCCGATACCTTCGATCCGGTAGCTGGAGCCGGTTCTGCTGAGCTCCATCAGCTTGACCGATGTGGAGCTGATATCTAGTCCAATAAGCGGCGGTTTTTTGCGCGATAAAAACACCGGTATCCCTCGTCATGTGCCTGTGATACTCGATCTTATATGATAAATTACATTAAGATCTAGTTGTAAGTATATAAAATGCTAAATTATTCTAATAAGTGAGAAAAGAGTCTAGTGCAAGAAATGACACTTGTCGATACTTTTCATGTAATTCGTGATGTATATAGCCTAACCTGATGAAAAAGCTAGTAAAAATTGTATCCTGTCTATTTGCCGTCGGTTCCATGCTGTTGGTGGCGGTGGCCTTCTATATATACGCCGTATTAGTTCCCACGCTGCCATCCATCGAACATCTCGAAGATACTCAGTACCAGGTTCCCCTGAGAATCTATGATCGCAATGAAGTGTTGCTGGCCGAGTTCGGCGAACACCGTCGAATTCCGGTCAGATTCAATAAGATACCGCGCTACCTGATCGATGCCGTGGTCTCGGTTGAAGATGATCAGTTCTGGCACCATCCCGGCGTTGATGTATACGCACTGATGGCCGCGGTTTACGAGGTTGTGACGACCGGACGCAAGACGCGTGGCGGTAGTACTATCACCATGCAGGTAGCGCGTAATTTTTTCCTCAGCCCTGAACAAACCTATACCCGCAAGTTCAACGAAATCCTGCTCGCACTCAAGATTGAGAAGGAATTGAGCAAGGAAAAAATCATGGAGCTCTACCTCAACAAGATTTTCCTGGGGCACCGCGCCTACGGTATCAGCGCGGCTTCGCAGGTCTACTACGACAAGAAGCTGGTAGATTTGACGATGGCGCAGGCGGCGATGCTTGCGGGCCTGCCCAAGGCCCCTTCAAAGTACAACCCCATCTCGAATCGGGAACGGGCGCTGATTCGTCGTAACTACATTCTCGGCCGTATGCGCATACTGGACTATATCGGCGAAGAGGAACTGGATCTTGCACTGAGCGAACCGATCAGCGCCGAGTTGCACAGGACCCGCACCATTGCCGAGGCGCAATACGTCTCGGAACTGGTGCGCGCGCAACTGTTTGAGCAGTATGGCGAGGAAGTCTATAAAGCCGGCCTCAAGGTATATACCACCATCGATGGCGAGCTGCAGTCGGTTGCTAACAAGGCATTGCGCAAGGCCCTGCTCGATTATGATCGGCGTCACGGTTACCGCGGCGTCATCGATAAAATCGATATGTCGAAGGTTATCGAGGATCCCTTTGACGAAGACCTGGTAACCGATAACCGGGTGGGCGGCCTGCGCAAAGGTATCGTCGTTTCGATTGATGAAGCACTGCCTGGAAGCGCCGCCGATGGCAGCGATGCGGCACCCGCGAGCGCAACCCTGCTGATCTCGAACTTCGAGCAGATCATGCTTCCATTCAAGGATGGCATCGACTGGGCTTCCGCCTTCGTCGACGTTGATAACCGTGGAACCGCACCCAAAAAAGTCGGCGACGTCCTTGCCGTCGGTGATGTCGTCTGGCTCGAGAACCGAGATTCGAAATGGTTGTTGGCTAGTGTGCCGAGCGTCGAGGGCGCGCTGGTATCGATTAACCCGGCCAGTGGCGGCATCAATGCCATGGTCGGTGGTTTCGATTATTTCAAGAACAAGTTCAACCGCGCGACCCAGGCGCGCCGGCAGCCGGGATCGAATTTCAAGCCATTTATCTATTCGGCGGCATTGGAGAAAGGGTATACGGCAGCGACCATCATCAATGATGCGCCGGTGGTATTCGACGACGATTCGCTGGAGTCGACCTGGCGGCCGGAAAACTATTCCGGAAAAGTTTTCGGGCCGACGCGTCTGCGTGAAGCCCTGATCAAATCACGCAACCTGGTTTCGATTCGAATACTGCAGTCGATCGGCTTGCGCTACGCCATCAATTATATTCAGCGATTCGGCTTCGATCGTGAAAACATGCCTTACGACCTTTCGCTGGCGCTGGGCAGCGGTACTTTTTCACCCCTGCAGGTCGCGCGCGGCTACGCGGTATTTTCCAATGGCGGCTACCTGATCGACCCCTACATTATCGATAGAGTCGAATCCGGCAGCGGTGAAGTCATTTACCGGAATCAGCCGAAGACGGTCTGCCAGGGCTGCGAAGAAGAAGATCTCGCGGCGCTTGCCGCGGCAGAGGCGGCAGCTGAAGAGGCTGTAGCGAGCGAAGTCGTCGGAGATGAAGCCGAAGCCGCCGATGAAGTCGAGCCGGTCTATGCGCCGCGCGTCGTCAGCGCGCAGAATGCGTTCATCATGCGCTCGATCATGCGGGACGTGGTTCGGCGCGGAACCGCGGTCCGCGCCAAGGCCCTGGGGCGCAAGGACATCGCCGGTAAAACCGGTACCACCAACGATCAGGTCGACGCCTGGTTTAGTGGATACAACGACCAGATCGTGACCACGGCCTGGGTCGGGTTTGATAATCAACGCAGCCTGGGCAATCGCGAAACCGGGGGCAGGGCGGCGCTGCCGATATGGATCGATTTCATGAAGGTTGCGCTCGACGGGCAACCCGAAAACCTGCAGGAGCAGCCCGAGGGCCTGGTAACGATTCGCGTCGATGCCGAAACCGGTAAGCCTGCCGATATCAGTTCCGGTAATAGTCTGTTTGAAGTGTTTCGCGTCGAGAATGCGCCGCGGCAGAAAGAGGTGGCCAAATCGACTTCCGCCGGATCTGACGGAGCCGTTGTCGATGTCCCCGAAACCGAAGACGAAATCGTAGAAGATATTTTCTGACGAGACTATTGGCGGATTTCGTAACCGGCTTCGTGCACCGCGTCGACCAGCACGCCGAGGTGATCGGGGTCAACCGTCTGGTGAATACCGTGGCCGAGGTTGAAGATGTGCCCCGGGTGATTGCCAAAACGAGTGATGATATCCTGCGCCATGGTGCGGATGGCGTCGGGATCGGCATAGAGCACGCAGGGATCGAGATTGCCCTGTAACGCAACCCGGTCGCCGACGCGCCCGCGCGCCTCGTCGATATCGATGGTCCAGTCCAGCCCGAGCGCGTTGCAACCGCTGTCGGCCATCGCTTCCAGCCACTGCGCGCCACCCTTGGTGAACAGGGTTACCGGTATGGTCTGGCCGTCGTGCTCGCGCTTCAGACCGGCGACGATCCGGGACATGTAATCGAGCGAAAAGCTGCGGTAGGTTTGTGGCGTGAGCACGCCTCCCCATGTGTCGAAAATCATCACGGCCTGCGCGCCCGCTTCGATTTGCGCATTCAGGTAAGCGGTGACCGATTGCGCCAGTTTTTGCAGCAGCTGGTGCAGGGCCGCCGGATTCCGGTACATCATTCCCTTAATATGGCGGTATTCCTTGGAACTGCCGCCTTCGACCATGTAGGTGGACAGGGTCCATGGGCTGCCGCTGAATCCGATCAATGGAACCTTGCCGTCCAGTTCCCGGCGTATCAGGCTGATGGCGTCGGTGACGTAGCGCAAACTGTCACTCGGGTCGGGTACGCCCAGGCGCCTGATATCGGCTTCGCTGCGCAGCGGTCGTTCAAAACGAGGACCCTCGCCTTCGACGAAATACAGTCCGAGGCCCATCGCATCCGGTATCGTCAGGATGTCGGAAAACAGGATCGCGCCGTCGAGTGCAAAACGACGTAATGGTTGTAGCGTCACTTCGCAGGCAAGCTCCCTGTTCTTGCAAAGATCGAGAAAACTTCCGGCCTGTTTGCGCACCTCGCGATACTCGGGCAGGTAGCGCCCGGCCTGGCGCATTATCCAGACGGGAGTGGTATCGGTTGGTTGGCGCAGCAGCGCCCGAATCAGGCGATCGTTCTTGAGTATCGGAAAACCCATTAAACTTCCAGGTAATCGAGGATGGCTTCGGCCGCCTGGCGCCCCTCGTAAATTGCAGTTACCACCAGGTCGGAACCGCGGACCATGTCGCCGCCGGCGAACACCTTTGGATTGCTGGTCTGGAAAGGCAGGTCTCCGTGCTCGGGGGCAACCACGCGGCCGCTATCGTCGATTTCTATGTTGTGGTCGCTAAACCAGTCAGGAGGGTTGGGCCGAAATCCGAATGCGATAACGACTACATCGGCCGTTAACAGTTCTTCGGAGCCGGGAACTATTTCGGGTTGGCGTCGACCTTGTTCATCGGCTGCGCCCAGTTCGGTAGTAATCAACTGGATGCCTTCGACCCCGGCATCGCCGACGATTTCCAGCGGCTGTCGGTTGAACAGGAATTCGACGCCTTCCTCGAGGGCATTGTCGACTTCTCGCATCGAGCCGGGCATGTTGGCGCGGTCGCGGCGATAGACGCAGGTGACGCCCGCTGCGCTCTGGCGTACCGCGGTACGCACGCAGTCCATCGCGGTGTCGCCGCCACCGAGCACGACCACGCGCTTGTCGCGGAAATCGATGAAAGCCGGTTTATCGGCGCCGAAGTCAATCTGTTCGTGAATGTTTGCCACCAGGTAGGGCAAGGCCTCGTGTACTCCGGTTTTATCTTCGCCGGGGAAATTGCCTTTCATGTAGCGGTAGGTGCCCATGCCCAGGAACACCGCGTCGTAGTCGGCCAGCAGTTCCGCCATGTCGATGTCCTTGCCGATTTCGGTGCCCAGGCGAAACTCGATGCCCATTTCTTCGAACATTTCACGCCGGCGCGTAATGACTTCTTTTTCGAGTTTGAAAGGCGGGATGCCAAAGGTCAGCAGGCCGCCGATCTGCGGGTGCCGGTCGAACACCACCGCGGATATGCCGTTGCGGGCGAGTACGTCGGCGCAGGCGATTCCAGCCGGGCCGGCGCCGACAATGGCCACCTTCCTGTCACTGGCGACTACAGCGGACAGGTCGGGGCTCCAGCCCTGCTCGATGGCCCTGTCGGTAATGTATTTTTCGACCGAGCCTATCGACACCGCGCCAAAACCGGTGTTCAGGGTGCAGGCGCCTTCGCAAAGCCGGTCCTGTGGGCAAATGCGCCCGCAAACCTCGGGCAGGCTGTTGGTTTTGTGCGACATTTCGACGGCTTCCAGCAGGTTGCCTTCGGCCACCAGTCTCAGCCAGTTGGGGATGTAGTTATGTACCGGGCATTTCCATTCGCAGTAGGGGTTCCCGCATTCGAGACAGCGTTCCGCCTGTTCGGCGGCTTCCTGCTGTTCGTATTCACCATAGATTTCGCCAAATTCCTTGACACGTACAAATGCCGATTTTTTTCCGGGGTCGGCACGTTGCACTTCCAGAAACTGGAATACGTTTGGCATTCCTAGGCGGAGAGCCGGGATTTGATCAACTGGCTGACTTTACCCATGTCGGCGCGCCCCTGCAACTGGGGTTTGAGCACGCCCATTAGTTTGCCCATATCCTTGATGGATGTGGCGCCGGTACTGGCGATTGATTGTTCGACCAGATCGTTGATTTCGGTTTCTGACAGTGCCGCCGGCTGGTACTCCTGGATGATGTCTATCTCGGCCTGCTCGAT
>JAAEPH010000192.1 GCA_024232855.1 Gammaproteobacteria bacterium | reverse complement strand
GCTTGCTGGTGGCCCGAACGCACAGCGTGAAATCAAGGCCTTGTTCGCGCAACTGGAGGTTAGTCCGGTCACCGCCGAGGTGTGCGAGCTGAGCGCACAAACCATCAGTCGTGTTCGCGGAACAGGGGAAGCCCGTGAGGGGTTTTCCGCATTTTTGGACAAACGGCCGCCAGACTGGACCGCGGAATGAGTCTGGGTCTCGCCCGCGAGACCCACCCTGACCCCGTCGCGCTCTCCCGCGGCCGGGCGGGCGCGGGATGCCGGCCTAGCTCGAGTATTTGGCGATCAGTTGCCGCCTGCCCCCGGAACCAGCGCTTCTTCAGGACTCACACTGCCGGGCAGCGTCATCGGTTGCCAGGACAAGCACAGCAGCGCTCCATCACTCAATCAGGGTCACCGCGAGCTCGGCCAGCGGCGCGGCCAGTGCGCCATACTCGCAGGCTTTTCGGCTGGACGCGTTGCCATCGATTGCACGTTTCAGCACGCCCTGCAGAATCGCCGCAAAACGAAAAAAACCGAATGCCAGGTAAAAGTTCCAGTCGGGGATGCCCCCCAGGCCGCGGCGCGCGCAATAGTGAG
>JAAEPH010000191.1 GCA_024232855.1 Gammaproteobacteria bacterium | reverse complement strand
TATACTCTTTCGGTGTTTTACACCTGGAATGAACAGCACGTAATACTACGGGTTGGGTGAAGGGCACAGCAGATGCTCCGGGATAGCGTACATTCGATACTCCTGTTGCCTGAATTCAAACACTACAGAAAAACCGGGCCAGCCTGGAGCCCGACAAATTGGTGCTTATCCGAAACAATGAGGTAGGTCATGAAAGGGGTCGTGTTTACAGAGTTTCTCGAAATAGTGGAAGCAGAGTTTTCGCCCGATCTGGCAGACCAGATTATCGAGGAAAGCGAACTACCGTCGGGTGGAGCTTACACCGCCGTAGGTACCTATCATCACTCCGAAATGACTCAGCGGGTGATTCGATTAAGCGAGAATGTCGAGATCGAGGTTTCCAATTTGCTGCGTCCTTTCGGCGCCTATCTGTTCGGCCGATTTGCCGCGGGGCACCCACAGTTCAGTCAGGCAGATGCGTCCACGACGCGATAATTTGGCGGTTCCGGTCTCGGGCTTGCAATCAATCAGCGGTTTTGTCACCTCATGGGGGGTGCGATCGAGGTCGTCAGTACACTAGGCCAGGGCAGCACCTTTACCATGAAACTTCCCAGGCGCATGAGCCCGGATGACGCGGCGCGGGCATCACTCAATGGGTTGCATAAAAGGCCTCCCATGCCGGCGCGGCGGAGTAATACCCTGCTGGTCATTGACGATGACGAAACCGATCTGGACATGGTGACCGAGGTGGCTCCGCACTTTCGCCGGCATATGCCTGCACACCCGGATTGGTATTAATACCGGCAAGGTGGTCGCCGGCAACGTGGGTTCCGGTGACCGTTGGGCATACACGGTACACGGTGATGCCGTAAACATTGCGGCACGGCTCGAGCAATTGAATAAGGATTATGGGACTCACGCATTGATTTCGGATACCACTGTTGCCCTGCTGACGGAAACATTTCCGATTGAAGCCATCGGAAAAGTGATGATTCGGGGCAAAAGCACGCCCATCGCGATTCACAAGCTCAAGGTTTAATCAGAAGTGCTGCAGCCCCTCTGATCTCGTTAACCGATTCTGTAGACTTAGTGGTTAGCCCGGAAAATTCATAAATCGTGCACAATCTCGCTTGTCTATTGATTCCACAAGAAATATATCCTCAGCCACTCGTAATCACTGATACGAGGTTCCTTCGGATATTTCCTTGTGAAATCAATATACTGCGCGATCTTCGCGCAGATTTATGAACTTTCCGGGTTAGTGGTAACAAGTATGGATTACAGTCATTTTGTATTAGCAAGAGTTCTGCACGTAATAGCTGTCATCATCTGGGTTGGCGGGGTTGCCTTCGTCACTACGGTGCTGATTCCTGCTATCCGAAAAACACAATCGCCTGAAAATCGTTTGCGGATATTCGAAAGTAAAAAGTATAGTATAGGAGTTGCAAACCCCCAGTTTTCACCGGGCAATTCCCTTAAAAAAACAGAGGTGTCGATGCCCGGGATTTTCTCCCGCCGCTCTTCCGTGCGATCGGCTCGATTTCGGTTGGTGTCAACGGTGACGCCGACATCGGTTCGCGGAATATTTTACTTCTAACCACTCCCGATGGGGTAAACTCGGCGGCCAACATCATTACCACCGGGACGATTACGATTTCATCACTGGCGAACGCCCTGGCCGGGATCGCATGTGGATTAGCGGGTAAAGGCCGATCTGTTTTGGTAAAAACATTCATTCATTCATTCATGACTGATGCAAACTTTGACTATATCGTTATCGGTGGTGGTACCGCAGGGGGAGTACTTGCCTCACGGCTGACTGAAGGTCCCTCGATCCGGGTTCTGGTGCTCGAGGCAGGTCCCGACTATCGTGGGCTTTCGACCCGCGTGCCGGCAGCGGTGGTGGGACTCTACCAGGCAGGAAAGTATCATTGGGACTACCAGTCAGAACCGGAGGAACATGCGGCCGGCCAGGTACTTCCCTATAAAATGGGGAAAATTCTGGGAGGGTCTTCGTCGATTAATGCCATGGTCTGGGTGCGTGGTGCGCCCGCGGTTTATGACGGTTGGGCAGCGGCCGGATGCAGCGGTTGGTCCTATCGTGATATCGAACCGATTTACCGTCGGAGTTATAGTGACAGCGTCGGAGTTATAGTGACAGTTGACTTAATTCGTAAGCCAATCTACCTGGCGCCCAGCTTTACCTGCATCTGTCCTCGACAATTTACCGCGCCGCATTTGCACTCAAAAGATCTCGCCAAAAAGTCCTCCGTTACCTGATAATCGCAAGTCACGATATCCTCTGAATTGATCTCTTTAATGGCGACAAAGGTTTCTTCCTCCTGGTCAAAGTAGGTATTCGGGTCACAGGAATGTAGCACCAAACCGGTAAACCATTCATCATAGATGTGCACGCCGGGGCTTTTTTGCACCGTGTGTAATTCAGCCGTGTGTCTGATGATGTCGCCATAGATACGGGCAATCACTTCTCCGGGGCTAAAATGAGTCCTGGACACTATGCAGTATCCAAATTCCGGGCGATTGATTTTTTCAAAATTCTTCCTGGTTGGTTCATTTTCTTTTATCGGTATCCAGTCCGGGTAAAGTCGAATCAAGTCGTCGTTCATTTCATTTGGCTCCCTGATATGGGTTTGTGAAGCATCGAATCGGGAATATTGGGTGCAAACAGGTAAATCATTACCAATCCGCACTATTCAGCAACAAAGATAGCCGTGGTGCCGGTAATACGTTCTACCGAAGCCATGCTAACAGAGACAGGCGGGATAGCTCGCATTTCTATCGAGTGGCATGTGTTTTATACTCGCTGCAACGATGAATAATGAAGCCTATCACATCGCCTATAAAACAATCGCTTCGGATGCGGCCAAATCTGAACGGTCACGTGCATTCGGTGACGATGACATTGGTCAGCACAGTTGGACAACGCCAGGGGAGTTGCGCAACATGATTTCAGCCTGTGAACTGAACGAGCGATCAGCTGTCCTGGATGTAGGATGCGGGGCGGGTGGTCCGGCAATGTTTGTTGCTCGACAGTCGGGCTGTCAGGTCACCGGGCTTGATATTGACGAGCAGGGAATCAAGATGGCAAATGCAGGAGCGGCCGAACGAGGCCTGTCAGGTCGCTGTCAGTTTCAGATTCACAATGCGACCAATCCTTTTAATTTTCCCGATGCCAGCTTCGATCTAATTTTTGCCATTGACAGTATTTTTCATATTCCGCGGCGTGAAAATTTTCTATTCGAAGTAAGGCGAATGCTAACCCATCAGGGAAAATTGTTTTTTACCGACGCCGGTGTGATCAACGGTCAGATAAGCGGTGAGGAATTTCAGTTGAGAAGTTTTAATGGAGCCGCATTTTTTGCACCGGTTGAATACAACAAAACTATTCTCGAACAAACTGGTTTTGAGATCGCCCGCAGTGAAGACCTGACAGAGAACAATGAGAAAATTGCACAAAGTCGATTTGACGCCAGAACCGATCTGCAGAATCCCCTTATTGAAGCCGAAGGGGAAGTAGCGTATCGCGGGCGTCAGGCGTATTTGCACAAGGTGGCTGAGTTATGCCGGGAGCGCCGCTTATGCCGTTATGCCTATTTGGCAAGAAAGCGTGAAAAACTTTCAGATTCAGAGTAACTGATTTTTTGATCGGGATCGGTTACCTTAAAAGTGCCTCCCCGGCAAAATCTGTGGGCTAGCGTATGTGGAAAATGGATTTAACCTGTTGATTGTCATGAGTAAACAGCTTGCTATTTACGTTTTCTTTTCGATCTCCAGATATCCACAAATGCACAGACCAAAATTTCTGATTCTTTAGCCACAGATATCCCCGAGGCTCCAGTTTTTCTGTCGCCCGCAATAGTTGCCTTGATGTGAGTCAAACACCGAAAAGTCTTATCCTTGTAGGCTCTTGTCCGGAAATTCGTATCGGCCAGATCTTCTCCGATTCCGGTTCCCGAGCCGATTGCGGTGGTTCGCTATTTCTGTTTTTTACGTAACTGGTATCATTGCCCGCGAGCCACTGTCATTCCGGATCTCCTCGAGAAAAGCCGGTAACATGACAGATAAATCACCACTGCGAGTACTATATATCCAGGGCGGGTTCCACTTATGACACGAGAAAGTCGAGATCAATTGCCCCTGGTCTACTCTTGTTCGGGGTGCTCCAATATTGCCCAGCTGGCCAATCAGCTGGCTATCGAGCTGGATCGTGACCAGGTTGCGGAAATGTCCTGCATTGCGGGCGTAGGCGGTGGCGTGAAATCCCTGGTAAGGAAAGCAAAATCCGGGCGCAGGATAATTTCGTTTGATGGCTGCCATTTGCACTGCGTAAAAAGTTGCCTTTCGCTGCACGGAATAGAATCGACACTTCATTACACGCTAACGGATTACGGTATCAGGAAAAAATATCACATGGACTTTTCGCCCGCGGATGTCGATGACATAAAACGCAGGGTCCTGGATGATTTGCTAAAACCCTGATATTGGCGTGCAACTGAATAGTCGGGTGTAATAGTGTCTGCTGAAAGCAGGGGAACGAGATGGACGGAAATTGCCGGATGAAACTGCGCGATGAGGGAAGCTACGATTACATCATAGTCGGCGCCGGATCGGCCGGTTGCGTTCTGGCGCGTCGGCTCGGGGAAGATCGGGGTGTCAGGATACTGGTGCTCGAAGCCGGCGGTAATGACAATGCCACCATTATCAAAATGCCCGCGGCATTGTCGATCCCGATGAATACCGAGCGCTTTAACTGGGGATTTAAAACCGAACCGGAGCCGTTTCTCGACGGCCGGGTTATGAACCTGCCCCGCGGCAAGGGACTCGGCGGATCTTCCAGCATCAACGGCATGTGTTATGTGCGCGGCAACCCGATGGACTACGAGCGCTGGCAAGCCCTGGGGGCGTCGGGGTGGGGCTGGAAAAATGTTTTACCCTATTTCGAGCGCATGGAATGCGTCAGGGACGGCGGCGTCCAGCGTGGTACCGACGGACCGCTCTCGGTGACGCGCGGCGCGGAAAAAAATCCGCTCTACCATAGCTTCGTCGAAGCGGGCCGGCAGGCGGGATACGCCGTCAGCGACAACATGAACGACCTTCAGCACGAGGGCTTCGGTCCGATGGAGATGACCATTCGCGATGGCCGCAGGTGCAGCGCCGCGGTGGCCTACCTGCGCCCAGCCATCGCCGGGGGCAATGTCCGTGTGATGACGCATGCCCGTGCCCGGCGGATCGTTGTCGAGGGGCGCAAGGCAAGCGGGGTCGAATTTCAGCATAACGGCAACCACTGCATCGCCCATGCACGCAACGGCGTCATCGTCAGCGCCGGATCGATCATGTCCCCGGTCATTCTCAAGCGTTCGGGTATCGGCCCGGCCGCCGAACTGGGTGCCCGCGGTATCGACCTGGTGCATGACCTGCCCGCGGTCGGCGAAAATCTGATGGATCATCTCGAACTCTATGTTCAGCAGGAATGCACGCAGCCGGTATCGCTTTACGGTTCCATGGGACTGATCGGCAAAGGCCTGATCGGCGCACGCTGGCTGCTGCGGCACGATGGGCTCGGCGCCAGCAACCACTTCGAAGCCGGTGCCCATATTCGCAGCCGCGCCGGAATTGCCTACCCCGACATCCAGTTTCATTTTCTGCCGCTGGCCATATCCTACGACGGCCAGACGCTTGCACAAGGTCATGGCTACCAGGTGCACGTCGGCACCAAGCGTTCGAAGAGTCGTGGCTGGGTCAGGCTCGCGCCGGACGACCCGATGGCGTCACCACGAGTATGTTTTAATTACATGAGCCACGAGGACGACTGGCTGGAAATGAGGGCCTGTGTCAGGCTGAGCCGGGAAATCTTTGCGCAACCCGCTTTCGACCACTTTCGCGGAAGAGAACTTGCACCCGGCGCAGACTGTATTTCCGACGACGCAATTGATGCCTTTATCAAGCAAAAGGTGGAAAGCGCCTACCATCCCTGCGGCACCTGCCGCATGGGCAGCGATGCGCAGGCGGTGGTGAGCCCCGATTGCCGCGTCAATGGCGTCGAATCATTGCGCGTGGTCGATTCCTCGATCATGCCCCAGGCAACGGCGGGAGATCTCAATGCGCCCACCATCATGCTGGCGGAACGCGCTTCCGACATCATTGCCGGAAAACCGATGCTGATCGCGGAGACGGCGGCGCTGCCGGTCGACACCAACTGGGAGACTTGCCAGAGATCGGCGCGGATTTCGTTCGATCTATCCCGACAGGGTCGATCCAGCGCTGATGTGTTCCTACGCGAGAAACAGCATCAGGCAACCCCATCATCCTAAAATCCTCAGTTGAATCTACTGCGGTCGTCTACTGCACTGAATCTCATGCATTTTTTCATTATTTTAAGCTCACCCGTAGAGTGACTACGCGATTGCTTAAAATAACGAAAGAAATACCTGATATTCAGCACATT
>JAAEPH010000190.1 GCA_024232855.1 Gammaproteobacteria bacterium | reverse complement strand
TTCTCCAGCGTCAATTGACGGCGTGACTTGAATAGAGAATGCACAAATGCGGCTATGTGAAGAAAAAATGGCATGTCTGCCATCCTCTATTTGTTGCCGGAAATAGTCAAGGAAATCAAGACGATCGAATAATCAGGAGGGACACGTGCCGGAATCGGTCCCAGTTCTACCGAAAAACGCCCGGCTATCGGAGCTGTTGATTTGTTCATCTCTTAGGGCGGGTGTCCCTCTGATTGGGTCGCGATCAGATTTATTGTTTCACGTTAATTCGCCGATTATGCCGTCTCGAAATCCGCCGAGCAGCTTTAATGCGGTTGGCGCCCTGGCGCCAAGCTCTCCAACGAGACGCAAATTTCCATTCGTGTCCGCTTCGGTCAAAAGTACGTTTTCAACCGCATCGAGCACACGGCGTGGCTGCTCGCTGTGGTCGGAAATACATTGAAGAGCATCATAACCTGCCAGCCAGGCCCCGGCGACTTCGTATTCGAAGTCTTCTCGTTCGAGCAAGTGTGCGCCGACTTGATATAGTCGCGCCGTGTTTTCATCGTTCAGGTAATGCCCAAGCACCAGGAACAGATCACTTGCGTCTTTTCGCGGTGTGTAGCTGTGTCGTTCAGACCACGCCATGAGCTTCAGAATCGCGAGCATCGGCAGGCAGACTGTTGCAACAGGCATTTTGTCCGGCAACAGTACTTGCGTCGCAGTCGCACGCGCCTCTCTGTACCCCAATACGCCCATCACCGCGTTGCCTTCCGGCCATTCGATGGTTCCATCCTCACGTTCCACTCCGCCGAACGGAATAAGATCGAGCGGCACGCCGCTACGATGGATTAACCGGTGATTACCGGGTCGGCCGGAAGTGAAGTGGCCGGAGTTCAAGCATGCGTCTCGAAGCTGGTGAAAATCTGCCCAACTGGAAACGGCCACACCCAGATCAATGTCCGTGGTCGCGCGAGTGATCGGCACACCGTGGCCGTAATGAAGCAACAGATCCCGTGCCATCGCGCCCACGATCAGGAAATTGGCCTCGGGCGCAGCGTCTCCGATATCGGCTAGTACTGCTGACATCCAGCGCAATTCCGTCTTATCGCTTAAATCCATCGATTATCTTTCCATAGATGAGGTCGGCGGCTTCGAGGCAGCGCGCGTCGCCGATGTTCAGCAGGTCGGCATAGATGAGGGGGTCGGGCGTAAGGTCCTCGTTTTCTGTCGGGAAGGCCCAGAAGCGCTCGAGAATCTCGACCGGGCCGTCCGGGTCCTTTTGCAGCTTGTAGTCAATCAACAGACGTGGATCGGCTTTTTTTCCGTAAAGGGTAACGGTCTCGGGTCGCAACGTCCGGGTCAGGCGCTCTGCCGCAACCTCGCCACCAAAGACCATCTCGTATTTCGCCGGCTTCGTTTTAGCCCACCACTGTGCCTGATCGGTGCGAAAGCGTCCGATGACGAGCTTGGGGCGCAGTGTTCGCGCATAGGCTTCTGCCCAGCGCTTCAACAGCAACTCGGGTTTAAGCAGCCTCCGCTCGCCGTCGATTTCCGCAACGAAACCGAGATCCGGAAGGTCGGCCATTACCCAGCCGACCGTGCCGTGGGCCACGCCTGCCAGGCGCGCGATCTCGCGGTACGGTTCGGCGATCCAATCGGGATTGCACAGCAGTGCAAACAGGACCTTGAGGCCGCTCGCCTGAAAGGCGCGGCCTTTTGCTTTGTCCGTTCCCGGCATTTCCAGCGGCCGCTCGCCCTTGATCCATATGTAGACGGGCGGTTGATCAAGGAAAGCGTTACCGGCCGCATCAAGAAAGGCGATGTTTCGGGCCCTGAGCTTTTCGGCCAATGGCGGCGTTACATAGTCGGTAACGAGTAGCGGCGGCTTTCCGGCGTGTTCGATTTGATGAAGCACGGCGCCCAGGGTTGCCGGGCGCAGGCCCTTTTTGACCTCCACGGCATAGACACGAGTCTTTCGGTCGCGGCCAATGCGCACATACGCAACGACTCGGCGATCAGCGATGTCGATGTCTCGCTGTTCAACGGTGGCTGTTACGCCAAATTTCGCCAGTTGAGTCAGGGCAGTGTCGAGCAATTGGTTTTCTGTGGTGATGTCCATTTCTGAGCATTATCCACGTATCGTGGACACTTGTCAATTATGGACAGTAGTTTCAGGCGACCATGTGTGTGGCGAATTCGTAATTATTACTTGTTGGGTGCGAATTCCAATTCATTTCATAAATTCGCGAGAATTCCAAGACTTGTCAAGCGCAGTATTTTGGTTACGATGATTCAGTAATGCGTGATCTCTTCATACTTTTCATACACCTGTTTGTAACAATCGCCCGCTT
>JAAEPH010000189.1 GCA_024232855.1 Gammaproteobacteria bacterium | reverse complement strand
CATTACCCCGGTCGATGTCGCCGGCACCATTACGGAAGGCGGCACCGTCAGTGAAGCGGGTTCCATCACTTTCACCGACCTCGACCTGACCGACCTGCCGACGGCGACCGAGGCAACGGCTTCTGTTACGACCGCGCTGACCCTGACCCCCGCCCAACAGGCGGCCATCGAGAACGCCTTCACCATCAGCGCGGCGGGCGGCAACACCAACGACGGCACCATCAACTGGGACTACACGATTGCCGACACCGATCTCGACTTCCTCGCCGCGGGCGAGACTATCACGGTCGTCTTCACCATCACCGTCGATGACGGCAATGGTGGTACCGATACCCAGGACGTCACCATCACCATAACCGGCACCAATAACCTGCCCGTCATAGGTGGCGTGATTTCAGGAACGGTAACCGAAGATGTAGACGTCTCCAGCGACATGATCAGCGCGAGCGGAAAATTGACGATCAACGACCTCGATGCCGGTGAATCGAGTTTCGTTTCAGAAACGATCAAGGGCACTTACGGTACCCTCACCATCAATGCCGCGGGCAATTGGCGCTATAGCGCCGACAACAACAGTTCCGACATTCAATCCTTGCACATCGGTGACACACTGGTTGAATCCGTGGCCGTGACTACGGCTGACGGCAGCAGCTTCAACGTCGTTATCCGTATCAATGGCGCCGATGAACCGCCACCGCCCGTCGTACCCGTGGAGCCTGAGGTAACACCTACTGATGTTGTTGAACCGCCACCTGAACTGCCCGAGCCACCAGAAGAAGTGTTAACGGCGCTTGAAGAATTCGACTCCGAGGAAATCTATACAACGCCCCAGATCCGCGAGCCGGGATCGGCGCAGCCTCAGGAGCCCGACGGAATCGAGCAGTTCGTGACCTCCGAATCCAGCGAAATGCAGTACGTTACGCTAACCGGTTATCAACCGGAAGCGGAGCTAGCGCACGAAGAACCGGTACGCGAAGTGGATATCGATACCCTGGGATTCGTAGTCAGCGACGACGAAGGGCTCAATGAACGCCTGGAAATGGCATTGTTGAATCGCCTCGAGCTGATGCGCATGGAAATCGACGGCCATTCCAACAAACTTAACTCCGATGATATCGAGGTAAAGGTATTCCTCGGGACAACCGCCTCCCTGACGGCCGGTATCGTAAGCTGGGTGTTGCACGGCGGATCGTTGCTGGCAAGTTTGATGGGTTCGGTACCCTTGCTCAATCGTTTCGACCCGCTACCGATTCTGAAGTCCAGGAATGACGAGGAATACGTCGAGCCGGATGACGATAATGATGACGATACCGAGACCACCGGTCCGGCCGGTGAACACCAGAAGCGCGTGGAAAACATGTTTTCTGAGAATAAAGACGGTTAGCCGCACAGTGGATACGTAGATGAATAAGCAACAGAAATCACTGGGGCTGCTGTTTCCGGCGATGCGTATCAGCTTTGCGTTGGCGCTTTTGACCGCCTGTATCCTGCTTTCCGCTGATATGCTTGGTTATACCCTGGACGAAGACGCCCAGGCGCTCCAAAACCGCAAACAGATAGCCGAATCGCTGGCGATCCAGCTTTCGGTGATGGAACCGAAAAAGGAAATTGAAAAAATCGAGCGCGCAATCCGGCTTATCGCGGAGCACAATCCTTCGATTCTGTCCGCCGGGATTCGCACGCAGGCCGGACGGACCGTATTCCAGTCCCCGGATCATCCGCGGCTCTGGCAGGGTTATGGCGATGACGATTCAACCTCGTCCCACATACTGATGCCGTTACTGGATCGAGATCGGCTTTGGGGTAACGTCGAGTTACGTTTCGATAAACTGATGGGGAATTCCCTGTTCGGATTCTTCCAGAAAGAGGTATTCAGGCTGATGGTATTCAGCACACTGATGGGCTTTTTTGCCTACCTTGTTTTCATGCTCCGAACCCTGCGCCAACTCGACCCGAGTGCGGTTATTCCCGATCGCGTAAACGCGGCCTTCGACGCGCTTGCCGAGGGTCTCATGATTCTTGACGAGGAAGAACAGATCCTGCTCACCAACAAGGCATTTTCCGCACGGGTCGGGCGCGACGTGGCAGTCCTGCTGGGCAGAAAAGCTTCCGAACTGAAATGGCAGCGCATATCGCGGAAAAAATCCGGTACTGATTTACCCTGGACGGAAGTGCTCGAGACAGGCGAGCCCATCGTAGGCGCGCAGTTCGACCTGACTACCGACGCAGGCGAATCCATCCAGTACGCCATCAATGCAGCCCCGATTCACGGACCGGACGGAAAGACGCAGGGTGTGCTGGTTACCCTGGACGACATTACCAGGGTAGAGAAACAAAACGCTCAGCTGAAAACCATGCTTGATCGCCTCGAAGAAACCCAGGCACAGGTACGGGAACAGAACAAGGAACTGGCCTACCTGGCGACGCGCGACGCGCTCACCGGTTGCCTGAACCACCGTGCATTTACAGACAGCTTCAAACAACTGTTCGACGCCTCGAATGATGATAGCAGCGAGCTTTCCTGCATCATGGTCGATCTCGATCACTTCAAGGCGGTCAACGATAATTTTGGCCATGCGGTCGGCGACGAAGTGATCATCATGCTCGCCGAGGTCCTCAATGCGAATACCCGCAAGGGAGACCTGGTGGGTCGCCAAGGCGGTGAGGAATTCTGCCTCGTGTTACCCGGAATGTCGGTCGAGCAGGCCTCTAGCGTCGCCGAGAGAATCCGTTTGCGGATCAAGGACGAGTCCAACAAGCGTTATGAAAACGGCCCGCGCGTCACCGCCAGTCTCGGTGTGGCGAGCATGCTGGATAACCCCGCAGATCCGGGCGCACTTAATATTCTCGCGGACGAGGCGCTCTACTGTGCCAAGGAGAATGGGCGTAACCGCGTGGTAAGTTACGCAGCGATTGGCGATATCGAAGACAAGCCGTCCGAACTACTCGCACTGGTAGAAGAAGACCATCCTCCCGTGGTTGAACCGCAGATCGAGAACCTGCAGCATCGCATCGCCGAGCTGGAAGATATCGCCACGCAATTATTATCCGAGCTCGAATATAAAAGGAGCTATGACGATCTTACCGGCTTGCCAAACCAGGCACTGTTTTACGATCGTATCCAACAGGGTATGGAGCGTGGTCGCCGCCATGACGAGCTTTCCGCGGTGCTGATCATCGATATTGAAATGTTCAGCCAGATCAACTCCAGCCTCGGTAGAGCGGGTGGCGACAAGCTGCTGAAAGAGGTCGCGGAACGGCTGAACTCCATCGTGCGCAAGTCTGATGACGTTGCACGGCTGAGCATATCGCGTGTTACCGGCGACGAATTTGCGGTGCTGTTTAATGACATCCCGCAAAAAGAACAGATGACCTGGGCAGTCAAGCGGCTCGTGGACATGGTAAACCAGCCCGTCGAAATCGACGGCAACACCATTCACCTCAAGTGCCATGTCGGCATCAGCCTGTATCCCACCGACGCGGATAGCGTCGAGGCATTACTCAACAATGCCATGAGCGCCAAGCAGTACAGCAAGACGCACAAATCGGATTTCGGTTACCAGTTCTTCGATGACCACGTGCAGGAGCTTTCTGTAAAACATATGCATCTCGAGGCCGAATTGCATCGGGCAATCGAAAACGAGGAGTGGGTTCTCTTTTACCAACCCAAACTGGATGTCGCACAGCGAGAGGTAATCGGGGTCGAGGCCCTGATTCGCTGGGAGCATCCCGAGCGTGGACTGGTCTCGCCCTTCGAGTTCATCGAGTTTGCAGAGCAACGTGGTCTAATCGTCGAGATTGGTGATTGGGTTATCAGGGAAGCCTGTCGCCAACTGCGCAGCTGGATGGACGGGGGAGTCCATGATTGCAAGATCGCGGTCAACATTTCCAGCGTGCAACTGATTCAATCGGATATTGTGCATCGGATATTAAGCTACCTGGAAGAATACAAGGTTCCGCCGCGCCTGTTCGAGATCGAAATAACCGAAACCATTCTCATGGAAAATGTGGCCAAGGCGATCGATTCGCTGGAACGACTGCACGCCCGGGGCATTTCCATCGCGATCGACGATTTTGGTACTGGATACTCCTCCCTGGGTTACCTGAAAACCCTGCCTATCGACAGTCTCAAAATCGATCGCGGATTTGTAAATGACGTCTGCACCGACGCTAACGATCAAAAGATTGTGCAAACGCTGATTTCGATGGCGCACTCGATGGGCATGAAGGTAGTCGCGGAGGGTGTTGAAAGGCGTAACCAGTTCGACTTACTCAGCAAGTTCGGGGTCAACGAGATTCAGGGGTACCTGTTGAGCAAACCAGTGCGCGCCGAAGAAATCGAGGCGTTGCTGCAGAGTTCCATCACCATTGTCCTGGCTTCGGAAAATGTTGTGCCACTGCCTGCTATAAAAGAGAACCGAAAGGCTAAGTAACCGGCTCGAATTTACCGTCATAGGCGAGGCTGCGAACCTGGCCGCGCGCATCGAATCACTGTGTAAGTTGCTCGGTGAATCGGTACTGCTTTCTACAAGTCTCGCTCTGCTATCCAGATCATGTTGTATCGCTCGGCAAGCACCAATTACAGGGTATCGAGGAGCCTCATGAAATCTTCACGCTACGTGATCCCGAATAGACCTGTATAGGGCACTACACCCGTTCCCGTTCTACCGGGGAATATCTGTTTAGCTCTTTCATTGCTCCATCCTCTCAAGAAATGGAGTCTCCGACAAACCCGGGGCGATTCAAACATCTGTTCCGATAACATCTGACAAATCCTAACCCGGAAAATTATTGACCCATATCAATTAAAATGCGATCCGAAGGGATGGCTGATAGTGATGGGGCGTTTAAAAGGGATGAAGAATTGAGGGTAGCGGGACCTGCTTACTCGCTGGTCATTTTTTGCGCCATTCTTCAGGCAGCTCGACACGGGTGGCGTGGTCATCCACGGCTGCAAAATTACGGGCGATGGTCAACAGGTCCCGAATGACATAGGCCCGCCTGCCGATTACGATGGGCTGAAGCAGGTTGACATAGCCCGCGTCGAATTGAACCAACTTCTTGTTTTTCAACAGATAAGTACCATTGGTTGAACCCAGGTCGCGAAGATACACCTTGCCCTCGTCTATACTGATTTCAGCGTGGTACTTGCTGGCGGTCGGCGAATCCAGGTATATGTGCCCTTCACGTCCCAGTATGAAAGACCGTCCATTCATGTGCTCGATGTTCAGGCCCAGATTTGTTTTCATTTTACCGTTCTCGTTGTGTCAACCTGGCATCGTAAACCCCCCGCCGAATGAGGGCGGGTTCCCCCTGCGAATGGCATACCTCGCCAAGTAGACAGTAAGATTAGATCAAATTGAGGGATATTGCAGCAAAATCCGCTGATTTCTTTACCCTTGTGGGCTAACGGGCCCGGCGTATCGGAGCAATTGCCGAGTAGGAAATCGGTGAGATATGCGGGCTATGTTCTCAATTCGGGCAGCGATTCCGTGGCTGCAACGAAACGCAGGGCTACCCCGTTATTACACCAGCGTTGCCCGGTAGGCTTCGGACCATCGTCGAAAACATGCCCCTGGTGACCGCCACAGCGCGCGCAATGGTACTCGGTGCGGGGGATGATCAGCTTCCAGTCCCTTTTGCTGCCGGTATTTCCGTCGACGGGCTGGTAAAAGCTTGGCCAGCCCGTGCCACTGTCGAACTTGGTTTGCGAGAGAAACAGCGGCAGGTAACAGGCCGCGCAGATGTAGGTGCCTTCGCGTTTTTCATCATTCAACGGACTGCTCCAGGGAGGTTCAGTCGCCTCTTCGAACAACACCTGGAACTGCTCATTTCCCAGTAGCTTTCGCCATTCTTTCGAGGTCTTGTCGATGGCCGGGAAGTCCCCCTTCACCGCGGCGGAATTCGAGGCTGCGAAAACACCCCTGTTCGCGGCAAAGACAGCGGCCGAAGTAAACGCCGCGGCAATAAAAAGGCGCCTGTGCATAAGGAAAACTCCAGAAAGTAGGTAATGCCTGAGACCGTCAACATCAGAATAAATTCCCCATTACGGTCGAATATTTACGGCCCGCTGCCCGTTACAGCCAGAAATATTAAATCCTGACCACCAGCTTGCCGAAATGCCCGGCGCCGCGCATCCCGTGATAAGCGGCGCGTGCATCTACACCTCCCGAAGCCTGCCGTCGCGATCAAAAAAGAACACAGTATAAATCAAACAAGTGATCTGGCTACACTTCCCCCGAAGTTCGACGCATTTAGTCGATGAATCAAGTAAACTGTCCCCATAATTCCAACCTGCAAACCCGGTCACAAATCGGCCAAATCACAGGGATTTAACCCATATGGGTGATTTGTGCAGGCGCGCTATTCGATATAGTGGCTTCACTTAACCCGGAAAATTCATAAATTTGCGCGCATCTCGCGCAGGGTATTGTTTTCACAAGGAAATTCCCGAAGAAGTCTCGTATCAGTGATTACGAGCGACTGAGGGAATATTTCTTGTGGAATCAATAGACAAGCGAGATCGTGCATAATTTGTG
>JAAEPH010000188.1 GCA_024232855.1 Gammaproteobacteria bacterium | reverse complement strand
CGCCCTTGCTTGTTCTTTGATTCCACAGGGGATTATCCTCAATCGACCGGATCAATAAGTCCGGCGCTCAATCGGATAATCCCCTGTGAAACCAAAGTCCTACGCAATCATCGCGGCAGTTTATGAATTATCCGGGCTAGAATTAGCCAAAACTTTCGGCGCAAAGAAAGTATCTCTCGGCGATAAAAAAATACAGAAGGGACTTTTTAAGAGTGATCCATATTTATGAGACAAATCAGGCTGGCGGGCTCTTCCGCGGGTTAGGGGTAGAGTCGCCTTGCTGAATCGCATCATTGGCCCGCTGCTGTTTCTGATCTTTGCCTGGATCGTGGTATCGAACAACGATGCCAGGACGATTATTGCCGGCATCGCCATCTTTCTGATCGGTATGCACTACATGGAGGACGGCTTCAAGCTGTTCAGCGGCGGCGCCCTCGAAACGGTGCTGGAGAAATTTACCCGCAGTACCCCGAAGGCCATCGGCACCGGATTTCTGGCGACCGCGGTAGTGCAGAGCTCATCGCTGGTTTCGGTGATCGTGATCTCCTTCCTGTCGGCGGAACTGATCGGCCTGACCCAGGCAGTCGGTATCGTTTTCGGCTCGAACATCGGCACCACCACCACGGCCTGGCTGGTCTCTACCCTGGGTTTGAAAATCAAAATTGCGCACTACGCCCTGCCGATGCTGATATTTGGCGTAACCATGCAGTTTTCCAGGAATAACAGCTACAAAGGGCTCGGTAGTGTACTCATCGGGCTCGGATTTATCTTCCTCGGCATCGATTACATGAAAGATGGCTTCGAAACGCTCAAGCAGGGACTGGATCTCGCAGAATATGCGATGCAAGGCTACGCCGGCATTTTTGTCTACATCGTTTTCGGCGCTATCGCCACGGTTGTTATTCAGTCCAGCAGCGCCACCATGGCGATCATCATCACCGCGCTTGCGACGGGGCAGATTGACTACATCAACGCCCTGTCACTGGCGATAGGCGCCAACATCGGCACCACGGTCACCGCGGCGCTCGGCGCACTGGCATCGAACAAAAACGGCAAACGCCTGGCGGTCGCACATTTAATTTTCAATATCATTACCGGCCTGTTCGCGGTTGTTTTTATCTACCAGTTAAAGGATCTGGTCGACGTCCTGGCGCCGTTGCTGTCCATTCCCGCCGATGACGACGCGATGCGGTTGGCGCTTTTTCATACCATTTTCAACGTCTGCGGTGTGGTCATCGTGACACCGTTTATCGGTAAACTGGTGCGCTACCTGGAAACCCTGTTTCGTGAGGAGGAGCTGTGGCGTGGCCGGGCCAAGTACCTGACCAGTGAAGTGATGGAGATTCCCGCGACCGCGCTGGCGGCGTTGCGCAAAGAAACGGTCCACCTGTACGATAAGTCGCTGGAAGCGATTGTTCATGCGATGAACCTGCACCGCTCGGAAATATACTCGGACAGCAGTGTCGATGAAGTGGTGGAACAATCCAAGCGACCGATCGAGATCGACATCGACGAAGTTTATCAGCGTGAACTCAAGACCCTGTACGCCGAAATCCTGGAGTACGGGTCCATGTCCCAGGCATACATGGACCAGGAGGGCAACAACGAAATCTATGAATTGAAGGTTACCGCGCGAAAAATAATCGAGATGGTAAAGGACGTGCGTGAACTGCAAAAGAACCTTAATTACTATTCAAAAAGCAGAAATAGGCAGATAATCGAACAATACAATCGCCTGCGCGCCCAGTTGGTCACGGTATTGCGAAAGATTCAGGAGGTCAGGGAATACGAGGGCGACGAGGCGGAAATACTGACCCAGATCGAGGTTCAAAGGGCCAGTTCCAGTGAAAGTGAAATCACCCTGAACCACGACGTGGATGCATTGATCAGGGAGCACAAGATTGATTCGGGCAGCGCGTCGTCGCTGATAAACGATATCGGTTTCACCTTCAGTATCTGTAAAAAACTGTTCTCGTCCGCGGTTACCCTGTGGGTCAAGGATGATGCAATAAAAGAACTCGGAGATGAATATGGGGACAAATAAACTGATCGGCAAAGTCGAGAGATTCTTTGACATGTCGAGTAAAAAGCAAGAGAAAAAGCACGATAAGTTACTGAAAATCATCGAAAAGCTGGAACAAAAGAAAGAAAAATTGCAGCTCAGGCTGGTCGAGGAAGGCAAGAGTGACGACACCAGTTCGACGTATCACGAATTGAGCCGGGAGATGGATGTCATCAAGGCGCTCATCCTCAAGGCCAAAAAGCAGGATCTTCCCGACTCACCCGGTTAGCCAGTCGCCGGTTTCATTTCATCGGGCCGCGGCTCCAGACCTCTTTCAATTGCTGCTTGAAGCGATAAATCATCGCCAGGGTTTCGTCCTGCAACAGGGCGGGGCGTGTTAGTAGTCCCTTCAGGGAGGTTTTTCAAAAATGAATGTTAATAATGATCGCCAGCGTTTATGCTGACGCCGCAGTTCAGTAACCCGCACTTTTTCCCGGAGGGAATAGCATGTCGTCGGCCAGTGAAGACCAGAACCTCGCGATTTTCTGTGATTTCGAAAACGTAGCCCTCGGCGTGCGCGACGCCAGAATCGAGAAATTCAATATCAACCTGGTGCTCGAGCGCCTGCTGGTGAAAGGCAGCGTGGTCGTCAAGAAAGCCTATTGCGACTGGGAAAGATACAAGGAGTTCAAGGCGGTCATGCACGATGCCGCGTTCGAGCTGATCGAAATACCGCACACGCGCCAGTCGGGCAAAAACTCCGCCGATATTCGCATGGTCGTCGATGCCCTCGATCTGTGTTACACCAAGGAACACATCGACAGCTTCGTTATCGTCAGCGGCGACTCTGACTTTTCGCCGCTGGTGAGCAAGCTGCGTGAAAACAACAAGACCGTGATCGGCGTCGGCGTCAAAAGTTCGACCTCGGACCTGTTGATGAGCAACTGCGACGAATTCATTTTCTACGACGATCTGGCGCGCGAGGCCGAGTCGAGTAAACAGCGCAGGCGCAAATCACCGCCGCGCAAAAAGGCGGCCAGCAAGAAAAGCAGCAGCAAGCAGGTAGAAGCGGCTAAACCAGAAGAGAATAAGCCGGAAGAAGACAAGATAGACGAAGCCATCGCGCTCGTCATGGAAACCGCCGAGGCGCTCTATGGCGAACGCGGCGACCGCGACAAGCTGTGGGGTTCGATGGTGAAGCAGGCGCTGAAACGGCGTCGCCCCGGGTTCAACGAACGCTATTACGGCGTGCGCTCCTTCAGCGACCTGCTCGAAGAAGCCGAGCGCCGCGAACTGATCCGGCTGTCGCTCGACGAACGTTCGGGCGGCTACCTGATCCAGAAGATCGACGACGACTGATAGTCTGAGTTGTGGCCCGGGAATGCGGGTACGCGCTAACCGAACCAGACCAGGTCGGTAAAGATGTGGCCAATCACCAGCGGCCACAGGTTACGCAAACCAATATAAGCAATCGCCATGAAAATGCCGACGATGTAAGTCGACGCCAGGTTAGCGAAGCCATCTTCCCAGTGCACCAGGCTGAACAATAGCGGCGACACTAGCAGGAACAGCGCGAGCGAGTTCCTAAATCCGGCAAAGGCTTGAAAGAGCAGGCCGCGGAAGAGGAATTCTTCCACCAGCCCGGCCGACAGGCCGAAGTAGATGACGACGACAAGGTAGAGAGTTCCGGATTCCGGTACGATGGATTCATAGTTGAAAAATCCCTGTCCCGGGAACAGCTCGTTGAAAAATGCGTAGCTGCCCGCGTAAACGCCGTAACACAGCGGCGCGAACAGTACGCTGGCGAGCAAAACCAGGCCCGGGTTGTGGCGGTCACGGATGGCGCCGTGATAGCCGAGACCGGCAAAGCGGAAACCCGGGATCCGGGTTACCCGGTAGAGGATGAAGCAGGGAATGACGATCCAGGTGAGGAGTTCGAAACCCCAGTAGAGCAGGGCATTGTCGTAAATCACCGAATTGACCAGGCCGTTGATCGTGAACGGTGCAATCCCGAACAGGGCGAGCAGCAGCAGGCGTTGTGGCGATTCGTCACTTCCATGGGCGATGGGTTACCCATTTTCGAAGTCGGTGCCGCCTCGTTCGCGCACCATCAGCGAGTAATTCGCCGCGATCGTCGGTTCGAAAAGCCTTGCGACGACGCGGTAGCCCAGGCGCCGGTAAAACGGTTCGTTACGCGGGGTAAAGGTTTCCAGGAAGGTAGTCACGCCGGTGCGATCCGCCTGCTCGAGGGTTGCGCCAATCAGCGAGTTGCCCAGTCCCTGGTTCTGGAAAGCGGGAAATATGCCGACAATCGACAGGTACCAGGCCGAGGTGTCGATCAGCGCATCGGACCGGGCCGACATGAAGTCGACGATGTCATTGTATGTTGACGCGCTCGCGGCGCCCATGTGCCGGTGCAAAAAGTCGAATTTGGCGCGCTTTTTCCGCGCCTCGTTTTCGATTGCCAGAGGTTGTAACCAGATGGCGACACCCTGGCGCTGCGTTTCGGGGAAATGAAGCAGGCCATACTCGTCCGCTTCCACCATGGAGTAATCGAGATAGCGCAGCAACGCTTCATATTGCGCGTTCTCCTCGCTGACGCTTTGCTCCATGGTGATGTAGAACGCGTCTTCCCCGAGCGTGTGGTAAAGCGCCCGCGCGTGTTCCCGGTAGGCAAATCGATAGCCGTTGTCATCCCCGGTCATCGAATCATCGCGCCTGCGTCAATGCCGGGGGCAGGGGAGTACCGCCGCGTCCGGAGTGATAGTCGATGTGCATGCTGTTCAAGCTCAGGATTCATTCCTCTCCATCCGTAAATCGGACAACTGCTCCTCGTTTTGGTGTTTCCGTCCAATGATGCCGAAACCGTGCTATTGGTGGAAAGCGCTCAAGGCTGTAAAGGCGCCCGAGTTTGTCACAAAACGGTATAAGATTCCCACTTTACTGATTTTCCTGAAATGAAACGGACGATGAGCACCACCCGCGGCCACGACATCTCCTGGCGAGCTCTGTTGAACCGCGAGTACCTGCCGAAGCTCGCCACCATGGCGCTGGCGTTGTGGCTGCACGCGTCCAACTCGATGCTGACCGCGACCACCATGCCGAGCGCGGTCGATGAGATCGGTGGACTCAACCTGATCAGCTGGACCTTCGCGCTATACCTGGCCGGTTCGATCAGCGCGGCCGCATCGATTAGCCTGCTGATTGCGAACCAGGGCCTGAAGGCGACCATGATTCGCGCTGCCGTGGTGTTCAGCATCGGCTGCGTGGTAGTCGCGACGGCGCCGAACATGCCGGTGTTGCTCATCGGCCGGGTATTGCAGGGGCTCGGTGGCGGTGGGCTGATTGCGCTGGTGTACGTCTCGCAGGACCGGTTTTTCCCCAACCACCTGGTGCCGCGCATGGTTGCCCTCCTCTCCAGCGTGTGGATGGCCGCCGCGTTCAGCGGTCCGGTCATCGGCGGCGCCTTCGCCACCGCCGGCGAGTGGCGCCTGGCTTACTGGGCTTTTGCAGCCCAGGGTCTGTTGCTGATTCCCGCGGTGCACTTCCTGCTGAAATCGGAGGAATCCGAACTGCAACTCGGCGCCGAGCCGATTCCGGTCGTGCGGTTGTTGTTACTGAGTGCGTCGATTCTGCTGGTGTCGATCTCGGGCGCCTATTACCACCCGCTGGCGACGCCGCTGCTCGTCGTGCTGGGATGTATGACCCTGGTGCTGTTCGTGATGCGCGACCGTCGCGCCAGCCGGGCGCGCATGTTGCCCGCCGAGGCAGCCGATTTTTCGCACGCGATCGGAAACGGCATCGTCGCCACCTTGTTGCTGTGCATCAGCATCATGTCGTTCCTGGTCTATGGTCCGTTGATCCTGATTGAAATGTACGGCCTGACGCCGCTACAGGCGGGCTTCGTGGTGTTGATCGAATCACTCGCCTGGGGTAGCGCCGCGATCCTGTTTGCGGGTGTTCCGCACGAGTCCGAACCGCGCCTGATCCGCATCGGCGGCTCCCTGGTGCTGCTCGGTCTGGTGGTGATGGCGCTCGTGCTCCCGCGTGGCTGGCTGTGGAGCGTGGTGTTGGCGGTGATAGTGCTGAACGGTGGTTTCGGCATGATGTGGGGCTTCATTATCAAGCGCATCGTCGCGGCGGCGGCGCCCGCCGACAAAGACCGCACCGCTTCGCTATTGCCGATTACCCAGCAAACCGGTTTCGCACTCGGCGCCGCGCTCAGCGGTCTGGTCGCCAACAGTCTCGCTATCGACGGGGCTCCCGACGCAGCCGAATTCCGCCTGATCGCCTTCTGGTTGTTCGCCGGCTTCGTACCGCTCGCCCTCGTTGGTAATCTCATGCTTTGGCGATTTGTTTCGCCGCGGCTTGCCGCTCGCCAAACGTTAGAGAGAGTCGAGGTAAGGCCCCCCGAGCAGTAACACCGCCATGCCGAGCAGCAGGTTGCGCGAACTCACCAGCGCCACCGACAGCGCGATGGTGCCGAGTGGCAGCGGCGCGGTCCAGCATTCGAGTGCGGCAAACTGGCCCGAGGCGATGAACGAGGTCGCGCACATCAGCAGCGCCTGCCAGTTTTCGAGGCCGGCGGCGACCGCGGCGATGCCGAACATCACGCCGAACAGGGAGGTCGAGATGAAATAGTCGCCCGACGTGCGGATGCCGTGTAGTGCGCTTTGCCTGGTGGTCAAGTCAGAGGTTCCATTGTTTTTGCAAGCTGCCTGGCGTTAATTTCGCAGCCGCGACGATAGCACAGTCACCCGCGAATCCCGCTGGATTTTCTTGCCGAAATTACTGGCCGGTGTCGTCCGGGCTCAGGCTGGGTAACTTGAGATTGTTGTGTCCTGCCTTGCGGGCCTCGCGGTAAATGATGTAGAGGCCGCTCGCGATCACGATCGATGCACCCAGCAGCGTGATGCTGTCCGGTAATTCTCCCCAGACGAGATAGCCGAGCAGGGTCGCCCACAGCAGGGCGGTGTATTCGAATGGCGCAATCGCCGCGGCCGGCGCCAGCCGAAACGCGTGCGTCAGGCACATCACGCCGATGCTGCCGAAGAAACCGGCGAGTGCAAACAGCGCCAGATCGAGCGGTGTCGGTGTAACCCAGAAGAATTGCACCATCACGATACCCGTCAGGGAAATGCCGATCTGCGGATAGAGCATCAGTGACGCGGTGCTTTCGGTGGTCTTGAAAGCGCGCGTGGTAATCATCAGCAGCGCGTAGACGACGGCGCTGCCGATCACGGCCAGCGCCGCCCACTGGAACACGCCCACACCGGGACGCAGCATGATCAATACGCCGAAGAAGCCGACGCCGATCGCTATCCATCGGCGCAGGCCGACCGGTTCCCGCAGCAGGGGGACCGACAGTGCCGTGATGATAATGGGTGCGGCGAAGGTGATGGCGATCGCGTCCACCAGTTTCATGCTGGACAGCGCCCAGAAAAAGCTGAGGCTGAGCAGCATGACCAGTCCGTAGCGTCCGATATGGACGAGTGGGCGCCTTGTCCTCAGCGCAGGCAAGCCACCCTCGCGCATTGCCAGCAGGATCAGTATCGGCAGGCCGAACCAGCTGCGCAGCGCGACGACCTGCGGTACCGGGTAGTCCGCGGTCAGCCACTTGATGGTGGCGTCCATCACCGCGAAGCCGGCGATGCCCGCGAGCATCATCGCGATGCCCGTCAGCGGGCGGTCGATATTGTCGGTTTTTGTTGTCACCAGGTCCTTGCGCGAACGTTCATTTGACGGCACGGGCGGAAGTCGGCAACTTCCCCGCGACGATTACCCTGAAACGGGATAAACCGGCATCTTAGATGAAAAATACGCCGCTGGCCAAGGTTCCCGAAACGTCGCCGGATTTATGTGTCGCGACAGCCCTCGGCGCGCTCAAACTCGATCCCCATGATTTCGCCGGTCATTGGCGAATCGCGGTCGTCTACCTTTATTGGCGCCAGTTCGGCAAGGCGATTACGGAGTATGAAAAGGCCCGCGATTGCGGGCCTTTTTATTACTGTCAAACGGTGACGGTTACTGCATGACCTTGGTCCAGACCTTGTCGATCAGGGACTGCGCCCTGGGCGAGCAGGTCGGGGCGAAAAACACCTTCAGATCGGACGGTGGGTTGATCTCCGGCGCAGTTTTGAGTTCATCCGAGTAGTAGGCGGCGGTGCCCTTGACGGCATCGCCGTAGCCCTGGTTTTCGGTCAGCATCGCCATGTTGACCGGATCCATCATGAAGTTCATGAACTTCTTCGCGTTTTCGACGTTCTTGGCGCTGGTCGGCACCACCATGCTGTCATACCAGCCGACAACGCCTTCCTTCGGGTAGGCATAGACGATGGGCGCGCCGGTCAGGCGACCCAGCCGGGAGTAGCCACTCCAGTGATTGGTCATCATCGCTTCACCGCTCGCCAGCAGGTCGCTCATGGTTTCGGAGTTATAGGCGACGACGAATTCCTTCTGCTTGACGAGCATGTCCTGGATCTTTTTCATTTGCTTGGCGTCTTCAGAGCAAAAGGGGATGCCGAGGTAGATGTTGGCGAGGCTGACGACTTCGTCCGGGGTCTGGAAAACGCTCAAACGCCCCATGACTTCGTCGGACGGCTCGAAGAATTCCTTGAGGGAGGAACCTTTGCCGGAATACAGTTCGCTGTTGAACGAGAAAGACGTGGTGCCCCACTGCCAGGGCCCGGAATACTCCTGCTTCGGATCCCATTCCGGATACGCCCAGCGTTCTGCCAGGTTTTTGAAATTTGGCAGTTTATGCACGCCGACTTTCTGGATCAGGCCTTCGTTGATCATGATCGGAACGAAGTTCTGGCTGGGTACGACAATGTCGTATCCGGTGGCGCCGGCCTGAAGTTTCGCCAGCAGGGTTTCGTTGGAATCGTAGGTGTCCACGGAAACCTTGATGCCGCTTTCCTTTTCGAACTTGGCGATGAGTTCCGGCGGGGTGTATTCCGTCCAGTTATAGATGAACAGTTCGCCATCGGCATTTGCTGCCCCGAGAGTCAGCATTGCCGCGGCCGCGGCGAGAGTGGTTAATAGATGTTTCACGTGGTCTACCTCCAGTTGGTATGTTTTTTTGACTACAAAGTTAAAACTCAGTGCACAGTATCGGTCTGTGACTTTTTCGAAACGACCCAGTATGCCGTAACAATGGCGATCGAGACAAACAGTAGCACGGTGCAGACGGCATTGATCTCCGGCGTCAGGCCGCGGCGGATCATCGAATAGATATAGACGGGCAGGGTGGTCGAGCCGGCCCCGCCCACCATCAGCGTGATAATGAAGTCATCCATGGATATGACGAACGCCAGCATGGCGCCGGCGACGATGCCCGGCATCAGTAACGGTACGGTGACATAACGGAAGGTTTCCCATTCCGATGCGTACAGGTCGCGGGCGGCCTGCTCCATGGACGTATCCATGCCTTCCAGGCGCGCGCGAATCGGCATGAAGGCAAACGGAATACAAAAGGTGATATGGGCGATGATGACATTGCCCAGGCCCCAGTTCATGCCAATCGCGGAAAAGAAAATCAGCACCGCCACCGCGGTTACGATTTCAGGCACCATCAACGGCAACGTAATCAACCCGAGCGAGACCGTCTTGCCGCGGAAGTTACCGCCCCTGGCCAGCACCAGCGCGCCGATGGTCGCAATCGCCGTGGAGAAAATGGTTGCCGCCGTCGCCACAATCAACGAATTCCAGACTGCCTTCTGGATGTCGTCGTTCTGAAAAGCCTTCAGGTACCAGTCGATGCCGAACCCGCCCCAGTTCATGACCATGCGGTTGGCGTTGAATGAGTAAAACACCAGCACGACGATGGGCAGGTACAGAAAGATGAAGAAAACAATCGTCCAGGCGCCGAGTCCTCGATAGTGACCCACGGGAAGCATCTTCTTGCCCTTGTTCGCCGCCGCCTGGTGCATTTGGTCGCTCATGATCAGGCGCTCCCTTCCATGGCTGCCCGATTTTTAGCCGCCCGGGCGTAGAAAATCAGGACGATGACCACGGCGGACAGCAGCAGCATGGACAAGGCCGCGCCAAAGGGCCAGTTGCGCGCCGATGCGAACTGAAACTGAACCAGGCTGCCGAGCATTAGTTTTTTACCTCCGCCCAGCAGGTTAGGCGCAATGAACGCTCCGAGGCAGGGGATGAAGACCAGGAGGCAACCGGCAATGATGCCGGGCTTGCACAAGGGGATGACGACCTTGGTCATGACCTCGAAGCGGTTGGCGTATAAATCGCTGGCGGCTTCCAGCAGGCGGAAATCGAGCTTTTCCAGGCTGGCATAGATGGGCAGCACCATCAGCGGCAGGTAACTGTAGGTCAGGCCGATGGCGATGGCGCCGTCGGTATACATCATGCGCAACGACTTTTCGATGATGCCGGTCGCGAGCAACGGCGTTTCGATTACGCCGCCGCGACCGAGGATGATGATCCAGGCAAAGGTGCGGATCAGCAGGTTGGTCCAGAACGGGATGGTAACCAGGTAAATATAGAAATTGCGGCGGTTCTCGGGTTGCAGCGTGATGTAGTAGGCGACCGGAAAACCGAATACCAGGCACAACAGGGTAGCGCCGAATGATAACTGGAAGGAGCGGAAAATGATGTTGATGTAACCGGGATTGAAGACCAGCTGATCCTCCAGGTCATACTCGAAAAAGATCTTGACGTAGGCGGCAAACGAACCAACCGGCTTGACGCCGCCATAGGGATTGGGTTCCAGAAAGGAAAACACGCCCATGATGATCATCGGCACCAGCATGAAAATACCGATTACGAAATAACTCGGCGCGAGGCCCAACCAGCGCTTTCCGGCGGCGCTTTTGGGTAACCAGTCGCTCACTGCGCCAGAACCCTCAGGGCGCGCGCCGAAAATTCGACGGCGAGCGGGTCGCCCAGCGTGAAGGGCAGCTTGCCATCCTCGCGTGGGCGCGCCTGTGCGATCAATTCGATGCCGTCGCCCATATCCACGGTATAGGCGGCCTGGTTGCCCAGGTAGACGATGTTTGCGACCTTGCCGGGCCGTGTGTCCGCGGCGCTTGCATCGTCCACGGCGGACAGGGTGATTTTTTCCGGCCGCAGGAATAGCGTAACCTGGTCACCGATCTTGTGAGCACCGCTGTTTTCCGCCTCGAACATACTTTGTGTACCAATCCTGCAGGTCACCAGGTCATCGTTGAAGCCCACGATCTCGCCGTCCATGAAGTTGGTATCGCCGATGAAATCCGCGACGAAACGGTTGACCGGATGCTCGTAGATGTCGGTCGGCCCGCCGATTTGCTGAACTTCGCCATCGGACATGACCGCGATGCGGTCGCTCATGGCGAGGGCTTCTTCCTGGTCGTGAGTGACGAAGACGAAGGTAATACCGGTCTCTTTCTGCAGCTGTTTGAGCTCTTCGCGCATCGCCTGGCGTAGTTTCAGGTCGAGGGCCGAGAGCGGTTCGTCGAGCAGCAACACCTTCGGGCTTGGCGCCAGCGCGCGCGCCAGGGCGACGCGCTGCTGCTGGCCGCCGGAAAGCTGGTTGGGGTGGCGGTCCGCCAGGTGCTTCATCTTGACCAGGGTCAAAACCCGCTCGACCGTGGCCTCGATTTCCTCCCTGGGTTTTTTGAGGCGCTCGAGACCGAAGGCGACGTTTGCGGCGACCGTCATGTGCGGAAACAGGGCGTAGTGCTGGAAGACGGTATTCACGGGGCGCCGATTCGGTTCGAGATTCTCGATCTCGTCATCGAACAGCATGATTTCACCGCCGGATACCGCTTCAAAGCCGGCGATCAGGCGTAACAGGGTGGTTTTGCCGCAGCCGGAGGGGCCAAGCAGGGTGAAAAATTCGTTATCGTCGATGGTCAGGGAGACGTTGTCGAGCGCCTTGACCGGCTGGTTCGAGTTCGGGTTGTAGATCTTGGTAATATCGCGGACATCAATTGCAGAAGTCATTTTATACCTTTTCGAGTGATACTCCGTCGAGTGTGGCTACCAGCTTATCCTCGAAACCAGGCGGCGTGGCGGCTGCGCGCCCGCGGATTACACTGGTTATACCGGCTTCCGGCATGCTCTTCTCGACCATATAATTATTATCGGTGCTTGTGATCACACCGTTGACGTAGTATTAAACATCAGATCAAAACCAATGAAAAGCATTGATTAGTTATCATATGGTTTACTTTTTTATGCGGAGAGGGGTAACTTGGAAAACCGCAATACCGGCATCGTCGCGCAAATCAGCTGGCTCTACACCGAAGACCTCGATACGAGCGCCTCTTTCTACGCCGATGTGCTGGGCCTCGAATGCACCCGGGACGAGGGTGGCGCGCGCGTTTTCGCAACGGGGGAAAATGCCGGCATCGGTGTTTGCCGGGTATTCGCTGATCGCGTCGTCGAGCCGCGAGGCGGCATGATTTCGATTGTTACCAGCGATGTCGATGCCTGGTACCAGCGGCTGGTCGGCCAGGGGGTAAGCATTACGCGGCCGCCGCATCGTCTCGAACAGTTCGGCATCTACACTTTCTTCGTCACCGACCCAAATGGATACGTGATCGAATTTCAGCAATTCGATTCCTGACTATGCAAAAAGCCGGTGTGCGTATAGATGCTCGTAATGAGGTAGCACGGTTTCGTGAATCTCCCTGACCCGGGCGGGCGCATCGGAAATATCGATGTATTGCCTGGGCTGAGGCTTGAGGCCGTCGGAATCGCGCAGGTTCGTATGCCAGGAACTGCCGTCATACCAGCTGATCTCGTTGCGCTCCCCGGGTTCCCAGCTGAGCGCCGCTTCCATGTAGGGAATGCCGACCGCGTTGCAGTATACCTCGACGATGCCGTTCGGATTTTCCAGCAGGTCGTCGCTGTCGATTACGGGTGGCGCATGACCGAGCTGGTCGCTGATGCGATCGAACAGTGTGCGCTGCTCGACAAAGGCGATTTCCTTGAGCACGAAGTCCGGCCAGTGTTTGTACATCGACGTGGCCACCTTGGCGGGGTCGCGAATCAGGAAACTGTGATTGAAGTGACCGAGAAATTCGTCATTCCACATGTGTTCGATATAGTGCGGGAAATCCTTTGAAAAAACAGGGCCATCTACTGCAGCCTGTTGCAGGGTTTGCCAGACACTGTTCATGGTCAGGCCCTCGATACGCGGACTCTCGGGTTTGATCCGCGGCCAGCGCGCGTCTTCACCCTGGTACCAGGCTTCACCGAAAGGTTCATGAAAACAGGTCATGTCGCCACGCATGCGCATCATCCATTCGAACGCGGTCGAGGTGGAACGCGGCGTCGCCCACAGCGCCAGAATCTTATGCATCGCGTTTTTCCTGTTGCAGTGACGACAGCAGTTGCCCGTGATTGCCGATCGGTGCGGTGCCGAGCGATTTGAAGATACGCCAGTAAAGCGCGGTGTCGGAAGAGATGATCGGTTTGCCGATGCTCGCTTCGAGATCGCGGTCGAGTGAGACGATGCGCTGCGGCAGGCCGTCGGCGCGGCGGAAATTGGGCATGCCGTTGACGACGATGGCGTCGACGCCGGGCGCCTGTTCGGCGACGTACTGCATCGACTTCAATGCCAGCTCGCCGTCAAAAATCCAGGTGCAGTCGTTGACTTCCTGCTGGGTATCGAAAAAGCCCATGTCGTGAAAGTTGGCATAGTAGACCAGGTCGAAACCGGCTTCGCGCAGAAAGCGCGCGTAACCGTCGCGCCAGTCGGGCCAGTAATACACCGAATTCAACGCGATTCGCTGCGCACCCATGTCGCGTAGCGCCTCGACCACGCAGTAACCGGCCATGTGAAACGGGGTTTCGTGGGTATCGCCGATGCGATTGCAGATGTCCCTGATTTCATCCGGCGTCGTACCCTGGCAATGCACCCAGTTGGTGCCCACCTGGCCGCAGGCATCGGCGCCGTTGTTGGACATGCAGTGGACGAACTCGTCCAGCAGGTGAAAGTTATCGACGCGTTGCGATAGTTCGTGCGCGTAATCGGGTGCGTGCAGCATGCGCCCGTGCGCGCCGACGTTGTCATCACTGATGCGCAGAAAATCGCTCGGCGCCGCGTCGAAGTCGTGCGGGGGCGAGGTGAAACCCACCTGGTAGGTAAAGAGCTTGTTCTTCGGGTCTTTCCAGCGTTCCGGTTTCATGATTCGGCGCCCCTGGTTGGTTATAGCCGGATGATATAGGTTACTCGCCTGGCGACAAAATGATCATTCAGCCAGGAGGCATACCGCCATCCGGCCCGAGTACATCTACTTCGGCAACTATGTTTACCTGCTGGAAGCTGCGGTGGCTGGAAAAGGGCTTGCGCTCGGCTGGCAGGGTTTGATCGAGCGGCATCTGCAAAATGCGGTGCTCGCGCCGGTTGTTCCGGACTATGCCAGATTCGACCGGGGTATCCACGCGATTCTCACCGCGCGCGGGCGCGGCCATCCGCTGGCACAGCAGTTCATGGGCTGTCTTGCAGACTAGCCGGTTCGGGCATAAAAAAAGCAAGGTCGAAAACCTTGCTTTTTAAGAACCCTTCTTCAAAAAGAGCGCCGACGAATCGGCAATCTCCGTTAGACAGGAGTGATGTTCTCAGCCTGGGGACCTTTCTGACCCTGGGTGACTGTGAATTCGACTTGCTGCCCTTCACTGAGGGTTTTGAAACCAGCGCCCTGGATTGCGCTGAAATGCGCGAATACGTCGGGTCCTGATTCCTGCTCGATGAAACCAAATCCTTTAGCTTCGTTAAACCATTTTACTTTGCCGGTTGTCTTGTCAGACATGATAATGTGTACCTTTTAAAAAATAATATAAATGCCACGAGGGCGGTTGTGCCAGAAGCCGAGCTATAACTTTATTGAGATCAGTACGAGGAAACTGCGGAAATACATCGATAAGAAGGCATAAACTTTAAACTAAGATTCGAGCTGATGCGAACTTTAGACCTTATTGCAACGATGTCAATAGTTTATTGGCACATAACCAATACTCGTAAATTGTAGTGGCTGGTATCTGATCGGCACTTTGCCGTCATTGCGAGTCGCGCAGCGGCGCGGCAATCTTCTTCAGGAGAGAATATCCTGATACAGATCTCGCCATACCGGATGAAGGAAACAAGGAAAGGGACACCTACTCTTGCCTCTAGCTATCCCGACCTATGAAGTTAGATAATAAAGCGTGTGTCCCCTCAATCCCCTCCCCTCATTCCCCTTCCCCTGATGGATAATTTACAGGGTGGCTGTCCACCTGCCAGCTACCAACGCCCGTTACCTGGCTGCATTGCCGCTGCCGGGATATGGATCGGAAAGTGGTCGCGGATCCTGGAGTCAGCCCTGGGGTTGATATAATTCGGGTAGTGCGCCGATAAGATTTCCCGAACCCGCTCTCGGGCTCTCTCTCGAATATCGTGACTACCGGCCTCTTCCCATACGCTGGTTGAATCACGATTCGCAATATCCGGGTAGAGGAATTCGGTACGCATCATTTTCATCGTCTGCATACTGTCGAGGTAATGGCCGGGCCCGGCGACTGCTGCCTTGATCACTTCGTAAGACAGGGTTTCGTCGGTCACTTCGATCCCGCGAACGGCACGCAACACGCTGCCAAGCATTTCATTGTCGATTACCATGCTCTCGTAGGACGCACCCATGAGGCAGCTCAACACGCCCGCGGTCTGGGTAATAAAATTGGCGCCGGCCAGGCTAGCCAGAACGGTGCTTATTCCTTTCTCGTAACCTGCCTGATTATCGGGCAGCTTTGAATCGGACATGCCCGCACCGACATGCCCCGGGATATCATAGAAATTCGCCATTTGAGCCGCCGCAGCCGCCAGAATCGCCTGTTCGCCGGAACCCCCGGAAAAAGATCCGGTACGAAGGTCGGATACAAACGCCATGTTTCCAAAAAGCATGGGGTGGCCAGGTTTTATCAAGTTGATCAGCAGTAACCCGGCCAGCGTCTCGGCGGTATTCTGCACCAATGCCCCGGCCAGCGGCGCGGGAGCGGTGGCTCCCGCTTGTGAAGCGCAAACAACCCTGGTCGGGATTCCTCTGAGAGCAGCGGCAACGACTACTTCGCTGTTGTCATCGGCATAGGATAGTGGCGAAACGATCGCGCAACCCATCGCTTCGCAAAAAGGTCTTTTGAGGAACCCCCCCTCTTCACCCAATACCATGTCGAACAGTTCGATAATTGCGCCCATATGACTGGCGTCGCTACAGCTCATGGCCCCGCCTTTCGTGGTACCCGCGATCGCTGCATAGTTACGGTTGATATCGTATTCAAGCAGATCGGAAATATCCGTTGCCACAAGATAATTAGAATAACGGTGGACGTTTT